>JAKSAU010000746.1 GCA_022361535.1 Desulfobacterales bacterium | reverse complement strand
TACAGGAAGCACCATTACCGATGCCCAAACAATTAAAGACGCTTTACAGGATCTTGAAACAGCAGTTGAAAGTGGTGGTGGTGGTGCATTTAGCACAACAAGCAATGTAACAAGCAATGTCGATGGCGATATACTTAACGATGACTTTGTTTTTGGGTCAAACCAGCTGGACGAAAATACCGGAACAGGAGATGATGACTCTCGCATGTTTTTCGATAAGGATCAGGCAGCATTTCGTGCAGGAATTGCCGGGGGAGACAATTGGGATGAAGTGAATGTTGGTGGTTTTTCAGTCGCAATGGGATATCAAACTACTGCTAGTGGCATAAGTTCAACAGCTTTTGGATTTGATAATGTGGCTAGTGGTAATTATTCTTATGCTATTGGAAGTGGAACTAGTGCCAGTGGTAATATATCGTTCTCTGCCGGAAATGGTACAAAAAGCGAAGCTAATCTCTCATTTGCATTGGGAAGATACAATACAGGGGGGGGGAGTGCCGCAGGCTGGGTTGCCACAGACCCCTTGTTTGAGGTTGGTAATGGTGTAAGTGATGTTAACCGCTCCAACGCCCTAACATTACTTAAAAACGGAAATCTCGAAATAGCAGGTACCCTAAAAGTAGGCGATGACTATACCTTACCTGCTACCGATGGTGGATCCAACCAAATACTGAAAACCGATGGCTCGGGTACATTAAGCTGGGCCGATGCCGGTGGCGGCGGTGCATTTAGCACCACAAGCAATGTAACAAGCAATGCCGGTGGCGATATAGCTACCGATGACTTTGTGTTTGGTTCCGACCAGTTGGATGATAAGACAGGAACTGATGATAACACACGCATGTTTTTTGATAAGAACAAGGCAGCTTTTCGTGCGGGTCGTGCGCAATCTACCCAGTGGGATGAAGCCAATATCGGTAATTATTCGGTAGGATTTGGATGGAGTCCTAGAGCCACTGGTAGTAGCTCAATGGCAGTAGGTGACGGAGTCGAGAGTAGTGGTGATGGTTCATTTGCAACCGGACAGTATACAACAGCCAGCGGAACTTATTCAGCGGCATTAGGAAAGAATACAACAGCCCAGGCCTACGGTTTAATGGTTATTGGACGATACAATGAAATCAGCGGTAGCACTAATTCCTGGAATGCTACTGATCCCCTGTTTGTAGCCGGTAACGGTGCAGATGCCCTTAACCCCTCCAACGCCCTAACCTTACTTAAAAACGGAAACCTCGAAATAGCAGGTACCCTAAAAGTAGGCGATACCTATACCTTACCTGCTACCGATGGTGGATCCAACCAAATACTGCAAACCGATGGCTCGGGTACACTAAGCTGGGCCGATGCCGGTGGCGGCGGTGCATTTAGCACGACAAGCAATGTAACCAGTAACGCTGGAGGTGATATGGCCACCGATGACTTTGTTTTTGGCTCTGACCAGTTAGATGATGATTCAGGAACTGCAGACGATAACCGTCGTATGTTTTTTGATAAATTAAAGGGAGCTTTCCGGGTTGGACATTCCGATGGTGGAGAATGGGATGCGGCATCAGTTGGTAATAATTCCGTGGCTATGGGAGATGATAATACAGCTAGTGGGCTTAGCTCCTTTGCCATGGGGGAAGAGAATACTGCAAGTGGGAGTTATTCTTTTGCCGTAGGATCACTTAATAATTCTACTGAGACTAATACCGCAGCTTTTGGAGTTTTAACTACTGCTTCTGGGAGAACTTCTGTAGCCATGGGATATGGAACAACT
>JAKSAU010000874.1 GCA_022361535.1 Desulfobacterales bacterium | reverse complement strand
TCCGGCAGAGTGTCTTTAAGGGCCTGGCGAAACGTGCCGCTTTTTCCGCCTGAAGCGCAGATGACAGGTATAATACCTATTTCAGCCAGGAACCCTGCCATGCTTACAACAAAATCCTCTTCGCCGTATAGGACTGCCCGTTTTCTGGAGACATACTTATTTCCATCTACATAAGCATCAACGAGCCTCCATTTTTCTTTGCGATATCGTTCCGGAACAGGCTTGCCTGTGATTTGGGATAGGGAATCGAAAAAAAGGTCACTGGCCTTTACACCGATTGGGATAGGCATTCGGGTACATGGAATGCTGAATCGTTTTCCCAAAATCGTACCCGCAGTCTCCATGCCTCTGTCAGCAGTTAAAGATAGGACTGCACCAAACTCCAGGCTGTGGACAGCTACATTCATTCTTTCAATTTCACAGATGGGAGTTCCCCCTTCCTGGATAGCTTGGTATTCCTGCCAAGATGGCCCTTCAAGTCTTTCTGAGTAATCGGGCAGAATGGTGACGGGAGTATTGAAGTCCTTGAAGATATCTTTTAAATGCCGAATATCTTCATTGGAGAGCATGCCGGGAAACAGGTTTATCTTTTTTTTCTTTTTAGGTTTGTACGCAATTTTTTTGTCTGCCGGATTGAACCGTTCCACAACAGCAGCCACAGCCTGGTGAAATCCGTCCATATGGGTACCACTATAAGACGGGGTAGACACATGAACCAGTGAAGAGCCTTTGATGCTACCTCCCATACCTGCAAGGATCATGGGCACATCATCACCAATGGTTTCAGACAGACAAGTGGTGGCAATACCGATCATGGCCGGTAAATATTGGCGGGCGACATTTTCTACCGCCAGTTTGAGGTTAGCGCCTCCCCCGAAAACCGCGGTTTCTTCACTGAAGTTGGATGAGGCAATGTCTACGGGTTCCTTAAAATGGGAGATAAGATACCGGCGCATATAGGTTGAGCATCCCTGGGAACCGTGGAGTAAAGGCACACAGCGCTCAATACCGTGAAAAACCAGTGCTGCTCCTAAAGGCGTACACATCTTGCAGGCATTCTGGGTGGCGGTATATGGTTTGGTCGATCTGTTGCTGGTCATTATTTACCTCCTTTGCCTGATGCACGTCTTGGAACAAGATCCCAAATGGGGCTGGTAACAGTTTCATGGACTTCTTTGGCAAAGTTTTTCATTCCCTTAAAACCTGCCAAAGGAATTTTGCGTTCATGGTTATGGTCACAGAAGCCAATGCCCAGCTTATAAGCAATTGGACGTTCCTTGACCCCGCCGATAAACAGGTCTGCATCTTTTTCCATAACGTACTTGGCAAGTTCCAGGGGGTTGGCATCGTCAAGAATAACCGTGCCGTGGTTGCACATGTCTTTGAGAATCGCATAGTCTTCTTTGGTTCCGGTCTGGGAGCCTGCAAGAACCACTTCCATGCCGAGTGTTTTAAGGGCCTTGATCAGGGAGAAAGCTTTGAAGGCCCCCCCAACGTATAGTGCAGCTTTCTTCCCCGCAAGGTCTGTTTTATAGGTTTCAAGCACCGGGATAATGGCTTTTACTTCTTCTTTTACAAGGCGCTGGGTTCGTTCCATGATGGAAGTGTCGTTCTCAAAAAAGGTTGCCACCCGATACAGGGCATCAGAAGTGTCTTCAATACCGAAATAAGACACCCGGATATAAGGAATCCCGTATTCCTTCTCCATCATCTTGGCAAGGTGAGTAACAGAGCCAGAGCATTGGACAACGTTCAAGGATGCATTGGCGGCTTGGGTTACTTCTTCTACCCTGCCGTCACCAGTGAATACAGACACCACCTTCACACCCATGGCTTCATAGTATCTTTTTATGATCCAGGTCTCGCCGCCGATATTAAATTCTCCTAATATATTAATGGACTTAGGAATTGTTACAGGGCGAGGATTGCGCTTTACCAGATTGAAAAGTGCATCGCAAGCAGCTTTATAACCGTCTTTTTTTGTGCCTTTGAATCCTTCGGAGTGAACCGGGATCACAGGTATACTTGTCTTTTCTTCCACCTGACGACAAACCGCATCCACATCATCCCCAATGATCCCCACAATACAGGTGCAGTAAATAAAAGCTGCCTTGGGAGAGTATTTTTCAATCAGCTCCAATAACGCTTTTTTAAGCTTTTTCTCCCCGCCGTAGATAATATCGGTTTCAGACAGATCCGTTGAAAAACTCATCCTGTGCAACTGGGGCCCAGAAGACAAGGCGCCCCGGATGTCCCAAGTGTAAGAGGCACATCCGATGGGGCCGTGGATGAGGTGAAGCGCATCGGCAATGGGATAGAGCACGACCCTGGAACCGCAGAAGACACAGGCCCGCTGGCTAACTGCCCCTGCAAGGCTTTTTGTTTCACAGCTCATATCAAAGGGTTTAGCGCCACCCTTGGTAAAGATCTGTTTTTCACGTGCTTTTAATACCGATATGGAGGTCATTTTTTTATAATCCTTTACATAACCAGTTCAAACTTTTCTTCAGGGGCATCCCGGTCCAGCCTGTCCATGAGCGCATCCAGGATTTTTTCAACCAGCCGGATACCGCCTTTGTACCCCACGGTGGGAAAGTAGGAATGGCCGATTCGGTCCAGGATGGGAAATCCGAACCGTACATAGGGGATATCATCGTCCCGGGCAATATACTTGCCGTAGGTGTTGGCGATGAGCAGGTCAACCGGTTCGTTTTTAATCCACTGGTGCAGGGTATACATGTCACCGGGCCCTTTCACTTTTACTTCATCACCAAGCCTGGCTGTGACTTCCTTGATTTTCCGCTCAAAGGCTTTCCCCGGAGTTCCTGTAACGATGTAGACAGGCTTCATCCCCAAGGTGACCAAAAATTCTGTCAACGGAACGAGCTGGTCAGGATCTCCTGCCAGGGCCACGCGTTTACCGTAAAGATACTGGTGCATATCCGAGATGACATCTAACAGACGGCCCCTTTCCCTGGTGATGCTGTCGGGAACACAAACGCCAGCAGCAGTGCGAAGAGCATCAACAAAACGGTCTGTGGCAAGCAGTCCAATGGGAAGATCCAGGACCTGGCAGGGAACTTTAAACTGGGTGTCCAGCGCACGGACCGCATCAGCAGATGCCAAGGGACCGAGCCCGATGCTTCCCAGACTGTCTCCGCAACTTTTTAGCTCGTCAATGGAGACGCCGCCTTTGGGAAACATAGCGTATTTACCTGTGAGCGGCCCGTTCAGGATGTTGGAAGTGTCAGGGAACATGATGGGATTTATCCCCAATGTTTTGACAATATCTTTAATTTCAGCCATGTCCGAGGGCTCAACAAATCCGGGCACAATATTGAATTTTCCATTGGGTGTTTCAGATTTGACAGCAAACTGGAGGGCCATGGCCTTTGTCATATTTGCAAACCCTGTCACATGGGACCCCACATAAGATGGTGTGGATGCATGGATCACATATTTGCCGTCAGGAACTTTGCCATCTTTTTGTGCCTTGATGGCGATCTGGTTGACATCGTCTCCTATGGTTTCGGACAAGCAAGTTGTGTGTACCGCGATGATATCCGGATCATAGGTGGTAAATATATTGTCTATGGCCTGAATAAGGTTGGCCTGCCCACCGAAAACAGACGCCCCTTCGGTAAATGATGATGTGGCCGCCATGACCGGTTCCCGATAGTGGCGGGTGAGGGTTGAGCGGTGATAGGAGCAACACCCCTGGGACCCGTGACTGTGAGGCAGGCAGCCGTGGATCCCAAGGGCTGCATACATGGCGCCTATGGGCTGGCAGGTCTTGGCCGGATTAACGGTCAAGGAGGTTCTTTCTTTTATTTCTTTGGTCGTATGTCGAAGCAGCATGTTCTTCTCCTAAGTAGTCAGGTAATAGGGGAGCTATGAGAACAAAAACGAAGTTCCCTTGATGTGTTCACATTAATTTATTGGCTTGAAGTTTAGAGTCGATTTCGGACCCAGGTGAAAGCCAGATGCTTTTTTTCAAGAACAAGGCGGGTGCAAATTTTAACCGGAGGCATACATCAAGTATGTCGAGGATTAAAATTTAAATCCAACGCGGTTATTGGAAAAAACAGCGGTTTTCAACGGGTTCGAACTATTCCCAGACGTATTTGGCGGACAACTCAGGCGCCGTCTGCCAAGGGGCTTCCAAATATTGCCAGATATTGGAATTGATGAGCCGGTCAATTTCTTCGTAAAAATTGATTGCACCTTCAAATCCGGCATAGGGTCCTCCGGCATCATAAGAATGAAGCTGCTTCATGGGAATGCCTTGCTTCTGGATGGCATATTTTTCTTTGATGCCTGCACAGAATATATCCGGCTTGTAGATGTCGACCAGGGTTTCAGTTTCGAACTGGCTGATATCATCGATGACCATGGTTCCCTTTTCCATTTCCGGCATCATTCCATCATATTCTTTGAATGAATAACCTGTTGATTCAAGGTTCTTCATCTGCTCATCGGTTTTTCTGGGTGCATATTTGTCCGGGTCTTTTTCCACGGAGAGTTCTTCAATATTTCTTGAATCTGCATCGATTTTAATATCCGGAATCACTCGGCGGCCTTCATAGTCGTCCCGGTGGGCAAACTCATACCCTGCAGACACTACTTTGATACCGATTTCCTTGAACAACTCCTGGTAGTGATGGGCCCTGGAACCACCGACAAACAGCATGGCAGTTTTTCCTTCACACCGTTCTTTGACTTCTTTGCGCTTGGCTTCTATGGCCGGCATCTCTTGGGCAATCACTTCTTCAACCCTGTCAATGAGGGCTTGGTCTTCAAAGTACGCTGCAATTTTTCGCAAGGATTTTGCTGTGGCTTTAGCACCGATAAAATTGATTTTTATCCAGGGAATACCGTATTTTTCTTCCATCATGTCTGCCACATAATTAATGGATCTGTGGCACATAACCGTATTCAAGTCGGCAGTGTGGGAATTGGCGAACTGGTCATAAGTGGAGTTGCCGCTGAAGGTGGAAACCACGGATATCCCACATTTATCAAGTATCCTGTCGATCTCAAAACCGTCGCCGCCGATGTTGTATTCGCCTAAAAGGTTAATTTTATACTCCGCTTCTATTACCGAATCATCCTCACCGACAACATGGGTGAAAATACCATTGTTTGCAATATGGTGACCTGCCGACTGGCTGACGCCCCGGTAGCCTTCGCAGGAAAATCCAAAGATATTAATGCCAAGTTTTTCTTTCATTTCTTTTGCTACGGCATGGACATCGTCACCGATCAGGCCCACAGGACAGGTGGAAAATATGGAAATGGCCTTGGGCTTAAAATTGTCATACGCTTCCTGTATGGCCGCCTTAAGCTTTTTTTCACCACCGAACACGATATCTTCGTCCTGCATGTCTGTGGAAAAGCAGTAAGTCATGAAATTATCGTCTTGTTCCGAGGGCGGTTTGGTCTGGTTCCGTCGGGTCAGCCAGGAGTAAAATCCGCAGCCAATAGGGCCGTGGGTGATGTTTACAATATCCCTGGTGGGTCCAAGTATAACGCCTTTGCACCCGGCATATGAACATCCACGCTGGGTGATAATACCTGGTACGGTCCTGACATTGGCTGATATTTCAGGCACATTCCCTGTATCATCCACATCATTGGTCATAATCTGCTTGGCACGTTTCCGGGCTACTTTTGCCGGATATTTTGCCAATATTTCTTTTTTTATATCTTCCGGGTCAACGGTATGGGTTCGTTCGCCTGTCATATGTTTTACCTCTATCTTCTCATGAGTGGTTTAGATGTCGTCAAGGACAGCGTCTCCGTTCTCAGCAGTCCTGACGGATACGGCATCAAAGGTGGGCATGACCCAGATCACCCCGTCCCCTGACTTACCGGTCTGATTGGCTGAGATGATGGTGTCCACAGTCTTTTTAACCATTTTATCCGGTACAACAAGGAATATGGCCCGCTTTGGGATAAGGCGGTCGGTCTGGCCTAATTGGGCAATGGCTTCCTCATATCCTTGCTCCGCGCCTTTGAGAAGATCCATATTCACCAGGCCTTTTCCTCTTCCCAAAGCTTCCATAGCGGTCATGGAGGAAATCCCGGCATTCATAAGAGCTTTTTTAGTATGGTTGATCTTGTTCATACGGATCACAGCCATCACTTCTTTCATGATGCCACCTCTTCCAAGGTCTCTTCAGGTTCTTCTTCCTTGACGCCTGAACTGATGGTATACGTTTCCGTCACAGGGCTGATGAATATTTTACCATCTCCAAACGCCCCTTTTTCTCCTGTCTTGGCCGTCGTAATAATAGTTTTGAGAACAAATTCCCTGTCTTTTTCTTCTACAACTGTGAGCAGCATTTCCTTAGGGATTTCATCATAGGTGATCTCGCCGATTTTGATGCCTCTTTGCTTTCCGCGGCCTGCCACGCTCATCCGGGTAACTGCCGGATATCCTGCCTCCATGAGGGCAGCCATGACATCATTTACTTTTTCAGGTCGAATTATGGATTTGATCATTATTTTCATTATAGTTTTCCTTATCGCATAGTCGGTTAGTCAGGTTACGCAGCAATGCCGTATTCAATGAGCAACGATTCAAGTTCTTCAATTTCAATGGGGGTTGGGATAACAAACATCTCGTTTTCGTCTATTTTCTTGGCAAGGGCTCTGTATTCATCAGCCTGCGTGTGCTCTGGGGCAAAATCGATGACGGTTTTTTTATTGATTTCTGCGTGCTGAACCATATTGTCCCTTGGGACAAAGTGGATCATCTGGGTCCCCAGTTTCTGTGCCAGTACCTCGATCATTGCCTGTTCATTATCAACCTTTCTTGAGTTGCAGATCAGGCCGCCCAAACGGACACCACCGGACTGTGCGAATTTCACAATACCTTTGCAGATATTGTTGGCCGCGTACATGGCCATCATTTCCCCGGAAACAACAATATAAATTTCCTGGGCCTTTCCTTCACGGATCGGCATTGCAAACCCGCCGCAGACAACGTCACCCAAAACATCATAAAATACATAGTCAAGGTTCTGGTCTTCGGTATAGGCGCCGAGCTGTTCCAAAAGGTTGACAGAGGTTATGATTCCCCTACCGGCACAACCAACACCTGGTTCCGGACCACCCGACTCTGTACAAAGTGTGCCGCCATACCCAAGTTTTCTTACATCTTCTAACAGGACATCTTCTCCCTCGTCGCGAAGGGTGTCCAATACAGTTTTCTGTGCCAGCCCATTGAGGAGAAGCCGGGTTGAGTCTGCTTTGGGGTCGCATCCTACTACCATGATTTTTTTACCGGCTTCCACAAGGCCTGCAACGGTGTTCTGGGTTGTGGTGGATTTGCCGATGCCGCCTTTTCCGTAAATCGCTATCTTTCTCATGTTGTAATCCTTTTCATTCTAATAAGATCTGTCAGGGAACTGCCGGTTCGCCTCGCCCTCTTAGAATTGCAACGGTTATTCCAATGGGGATCGTAAAATGAAAGAAAATTTTTAATATATTTGATTTATTGGCTATTTGGCTGATAATATTTTTGAGAAGGCTTAGTGTGGGGCTGTTTAGAAATAATAAGGCATGGTCAAAATTACAAAAATGAAATTAAGCTATTACAAAAATGTATTAAATATTTATATGCCGCAAATTTCTGCACGGTAGTTCTTGGGACTCTCTCCAAATCTGAGAAAGTGATGTTTGAATTTTGATATAAAAACGATGGAATACCTTGATAAAATAGGGTTTATAGTGTTTTGGAGTGAAATGACAGAATTGTAAATTATTGTCTTCTCACACCTTGAATCTGTTGCTATAAAGATTTGACCAGGCAAATCAAAGAGGTTCCTTTCCAATTCTTTTTTTTGTAAAAAGTGAGTCCTGTATGATTGTTTTTATCGGCTAAAAGCGCTATTGCTTCCATACCCCTTGATTTTGACCAGTCTTCAACAGCCGAGAGCAATAAAGCGCCTATCCCTTTACTTCTATATTTATTATCCACAACCAAGTCTTCCACCACTGCAGAGATATTTCCCTGGGCAGTTGAAATCCGGGTTTGGGCCGTACACATTCCGACAATTTTTTCTTCAATACATGCTACCTTTACCGTTCTGTGCTTTCCACAACCGTCTAACATCAGTCTTAAGCCACGGGACTGCTTGTCCGAGTTAAACTCGAAATCTTCTTCCATTTCAAAAAGCTGGGATAGTAAAGGCAACATCTGGTCTATGTCTTGATGAGCCGCATCTCTGATCAACGGGGCCATTTTATCTTCCTCCGGTTAAGAATGGTCTGTTTCTGACCTTTAGGTTAAGCTTTGAACTTAAAACCTAAGTTTGAGTGTTTATTAAAGTTGCTACATAACAATTTCAATCTTCGCTTTCAAAATTCTGCAACCCTTGTGCCGAAAATGCAAGGCTGCTTATAATAATTGTCTCTTGGTTAGGCCTTGAATTCAAACCAAAATCCATAATTATTAGAGATAACCGCAATTATAACAATTCTCAAAATAAATTTCCGATTGGCCAGGTGAACAAAGGCATCCTATATACGAATACCAGCCCGTTTACTCTAAGGAGCGACTGCCGAATTTTTTATCAAAATCCGCGTGATGCCGTCTTCTTAGAATAAACGAGCCTAAGTGCTCAAGCAGCAATACCCTCATTTGAGGATGCTGCCGGTAATTAATCCACCCGCACTATAAAGGAACATCTTTTTGAGAACCGATATAGTAAAAAATTATACTTTGACCCGGGCCGGGTTTTTTCTTTATAATTTAATCTATATCTTTTCTTTGCATAATCCGGAGTTTGAAAATGGCAATTGAAAATCGGATCAGGCAGTTAACTAAAAAATTTATGGAGAAAATCCATTCTGAAACAGGTTTCCCCGTACTGATATACGACAGGGACGGCCGCATCATACAGGCAACTGATGAGTCAAGGGTTAACAATATTCATCCTGGTGCAATAAAAATGATGAGAGAAGAGAAAAAAGAATATCTTGTTACCCCTGAACAGGCAAATAAGAATCCCCTTCTAAAGGAAGGATATTCACGTGCAATCACATCTAAAGGAAAGGTGGCTGGTGGATTTGGAATTACAGGAAGCCTTGCGATTGCCAAACCCATCGGCCGTACAGCCGGTCAACTGATTGATACCTGGTTAGATGAACTTCATCTTCATGAAGAATTAGAAGAACGTGTCCGGGAGCGGACTTTGATTTTGAAACAGGAGATCGAAGCAAGAAAGCAGGCAGAAAAAATTCTAGAAGAAAACCAAGCTCGTTTTGAGGCTTTTACAAGAGCCATACCAGATATCCTCTTTGTCTTTGACCAGGACGGGCGGTATGTTGAGATTTTTACTTTTTCCCAGGATCTGCTGTATGATGAATTCTCCAATCTTAAGGGTAAGCTCATTCAAGATGTTTTGCCGCCTGATGTTGCCCAAATGCATCATACAATTATAAAGGAGACGGCTGAGAGCAAAGAAATCAGGCATTTTGAATACGAGCTCGACGTACCCAAGGGCAAGTGCTGGTTCGAGAGTCGAACCGCACCCATTCTGGGACTTGAAGGAGATAAAAAACTTGTTGCCTCTTCGGTAAGAGATATTACCCGAAGAAAATTGTCAGAGAAAGAGATCAGTGAAAAGCAGAAGCTTTCAGTGGTTATTGAGACCGCTGGGGCGGTATGCCACGAATTCAACCAGCCTCTCCAGGTGATAATAGGGTGCTGTGAACTGTTAAAAACTTATTCCAAGTTGGATTCCGAAGTGAATACGTTAATTGATAAAATATCCAAAGAAGCACGGCGTATGGGGGAATTGAATAAAAGCTTGTTGAATATTACTTCCTATAAAACCAAGTCTTATCTTGAATCAAAAATTATCGACATTGATAAATCTTCATCCAGCTAACCCTTTTAGATGTCATGACATTTGGATGTTTCGATAGCAGAAAACTAAATGACAATAATTATAGGGTAACCTTGACAATCAGGCTAAAAAAATCCTAGAGTTTCCGGGTTATGTGATTTTTGCTCTCATTGAGATCAAGTCATACTAAATAGGACGATTAACAGGAACTGCATTGACCATGAAAATTCTCTTGACAAATGACGACGGATACCGGGCACCGGGAATTCTTGCCCTTTACAATGCTTTGAAAACTAAACATGAAGTAACACTGGCTGCTCCGGACAGGGAGCGAAGTGCCATAGGACACGGTATAACCCTTCACCATCCTTTAAAATATGAACCTGTTCATCTTAATGGTGGAGGAAGCGGCTATGCTGTATCCGGGACTCCTGCAGACTGCGTGAAACTAGGACTGTTTGATATATGTCAAGGCAAACCGGATTTGGTTATTTCCGGGATTAATGCAGGGTCTAACACCGGGGTAAACATCAATTATTCGGGCACGGCAGGTGCGGCCCGGGAAGCTGCAATCAACAATATTGGTGCCTTGGCAGTTTCTATCCAGTATGGAGAAGTAATGGATTTTGAAGGTATGGCAGATTATACAGCATCCAACCTGGATAGGATCAAGACTCTGGACTTGCCCAAGGGCGTCTTCCTCAATATTAACGGCCCGGCCATTCCAATTGACCAGGTAAACCAGGTACGGGTTACCTGTCAGGCCGATAACAACCTGTCCAACACATTTGATAGAAGGACAGATCCAAGAGACAGATGTTATTACTGGTACGGAAATATGGAACCTGTGGATCCGGGTCCTGAAACAGATAACAATGCCTTGGCAGAGAACTGCATCTCAATTACTCCCCTGCAGTGTGATATGACGGCTTATGCTGCCATGGATATCCTTAACAAGGCAGGATTCTGACTCAATGGGTACACAAATTGATTCAATCGGTCCCGGCAAACAGGCGTTTAACAGCAGCCGGGTTTCCTTGGTTTCCTTTGCCCATTTTGTCCATGACCTATACACCAGCTTTTTATCACCTCTGCTGCCTTTGATCATAGAAAAATTGTCTTTGACCTTGAGCCAGGCAGGACTTTTATCCACGGTCATGCAGATCCCGGCTCTGGCCAATCCTTTTATCGGGTTGTTCGCAGACAACCGGGGACTGGCCAGGTGGCTGGTTATCCTGGCTCCTACCCTAACAGCAATTCCCATGAGTGTGATGGGACTGGCCGATTCTTACGGTACCCTCCTGGTCCTGGTGTTTTTATCCGGAATTTCTGTGGCCTTGTTTCATGTGCCGGCACCGGTATTGGTTGCCAGGTATTCAGGAAATCTAAAGGGCCGGGGAATGAGTTTTTTCATGACCGGGGGAGAGCTTGCAAGAACTATAGGACCAATGATCGCTGTGGCTGCGGTTTCGATACTGGGGCTGGCGCAATTTCATTATGTTTTGATCCTGGCCTTGGCTACATCGGTTCTTTTGTTTTTGACCCTGGAACCCGCAGATCAGCAGACTGCCGTAAAACGAAAAGGGTCATTGAAAACGGTTTACAAAGATATCCGCCATGTTCTGGATCCCCTTACAGGAATTTTAGCAGCCAGGGCATTTATGCACGGATCCATGGGCATGTTTTTAACCGTGTATGTGGAGCAGAAAACAAGCAGTCTGTGGCTCGGAGGCGCAGCCCTTGCCCTATATGAAGCTTTAGGGGTGGCAGGTGTTTTACTGGCAGGGACCCTTTCTGACCGTCTTGGCAGACAACGGGTATTGTTCTGGGCACTGGTGACAGCACCTGTCAGTATACTTTTGTTTGTTTACACGTCTGGGGTTTTACAGGTATGCATGCTTCTGGTTGCAGGCTTTACTGTGCTGTCGACAACTCCGGTAATGCTGGCTTTAATCCAGGAAACAGCAGGAGATAATCCGTCTGCGGCAAACGGATTGTTTATGATGACGTCCTTTGCCTTAAGATCCTTGGCCGTTGTGCTGGTCGGCGCCATAGGGGATGCCTTCGGACTTGATAATATGTTCATTATTTCTGCTCTTGTTGGATTTACAGCCATTCCGTTTTTAATTAAACTGAAAAAATAAGAACGGCTTTTTACAGGCCATTAATTTAAATAGATGCAATGGAGAATTTCATGTTAAAGACCAATAAAGATCATGTAGTGGAAATGTTTTTGGCCTGTAAACCCGGTATGCCCAGGGTCGGCATTGGCTGGAAAGTGGATCACAAAGGCACACCGTTTCTGCTTCCGGGCATCGGTGGAATAACCTTGAATGTAAAGGCCGGCGATCCTGCCTTTGGTTTGGCCGGCGATCATATTGAGCCCGGAGTATCCTGCACGGCCAATATGGAAAAACCCAATGATTTTCCAAATAATTCACTTCAGCTGCTTTCCTGCGTGGGCAATGAGGCAAGACTCGTATCCGGGGAGGCAAAAGGGGAAACCGGAGTGGTATTGGGCCACCATGGCGGATCAGAGCATATCATCGTAGAGTTCGATCAAGATACAAAAGAGAAAATGACCTATGAGGACAAGATTATAATTCTGGCCAAAGGCCAGGGCTTGGCCTTGACCGATTACTCGGAAATTAAACTCTTTAATCTGGATCCGGACCTGTTGGAAAAGATGAATATCACTGAAACCGGTACAGGGAAATTACAGGTGCCCGTTACCACAACTGTTCCTGCTGCCTGCATGGGGTCTGGTGTGGGCCGTGCCCACGTGGGGGCAGGCGATTACGATGTGATGACATCTGATCCGGACACCGTGAAAAAGTATAATTTAGACAAGATGCGGTTCGGGGATTTTGTGGCTCTTATGGACCATGACAACTCCTATGGCAGAGCATATGTGCAGGGCGCAGTCAGTATCGGAATCGTGGTTCATTCCGATTGTAAACTGGCAGGGCACGGCCCGGGTATCTCAACCCTTATGACTTGTCCGAAGCCCATGATTGAGCCGGTGGTAGATCCTACTGCCAATATCGCGGATTTACTGGGTATTGGGACGGCAAAAGGATAAGCAAAGCAAGGAGACGATGCGGTGGATGTCAAACCTGCTGCAGGTATTTTCCTGTTCTGGGTACTGAGCGTTTTTGGATTTTATGCACTCGGCCGTTTACTGCCCAATGATGCCTGGCAAGTTTATGAGTATGTCACCATCCTGGGAGGGATCGTCTGTCTTGGGTTAGTCACCCAATTTTACCGAATATATATAGAGCCAGGCATCCAGGGGAAAACCATAAGACGGATCATCTGGCTTGTGGTGTCTGTATTAATTTTTTTGTCCGGGTATTGGGCAACTGCCTTTTTAGGGGTAAAGCACAATTTTCTGATGGCTGTCCACACGGCAAATTTGGTTTTGTTTGCCTGTGTGCTTGGAAATTGGCTGGTTTCGCCCCTGAAACGGTCTGCCGAACTTGTTCCTTTGTGCATGGTTGTTGCGCTTTCTGATATGTTCAGTGTCTTTGCAGGTCCCACAAAGCAGTTTGCAAGCTCCATTACCGGATATTACAGACAAGGGGCTGACGGTATACCACCCTTTGTGGATTTTATCCTGGTCAAGCTTCCTTTTCCCGGAAATGATATGTTTATACCGGTTTTCGGGATTACCGACTGGATCATCATTGTTTTATTATCGGCAGGTGCAGCCAAATTTGAGATGGATGACAATCTGTTGCCGGAGACAATGATTGGAACAAAGAAAAGGTCCTGCCTTGTTTTTTTTCCTGTCGCAGGACTAGGATTGATTCTGTCCATTACCGGCGCACGGTTTTTGGGTGCTTACCTGCCAGCCCTTCCATTTATCGTCGTGGTTTTTCTGGCGATAATGGCAATGAAGTATCCTGGGATAAGACAACTGACCCGGTCGGAAATCAGGCCGATGATTATTATGGGGGCTGTGATGGCTGCTGCAATGGCAGTTTTTAAAATTACCGCGATTTTTTAGTAACGATTATAGCCAATTTCAAAATAAATTTCCGATTGGCCCTGTTAAACAAAAGCATCCCATATACAAATACCGGCCCGTTTATTCCAAGAAGCGGCTGCCGAATTTTTTCCAAAAATCCGACTGATGCCGTCTTCTTAGAACAAACGAGCCTAAGTGCCCAAACGGTAATACCTTCATTTGAGGATGCTGCTGATAATTAATCTACCCGCATTATAAAGAAGCATTTTATTCGTTTATTTGGCTGTCAGGGTTTCGGTTGCTATTTCTACTTCTACATCTTTGCCTACAACACCCATTTTAAAAAATTTTCCGCTTCCAACCCCATAATCAAGCCTGTTCAAACTGAAACGGGTAGTGAAACCGGCCACATTTTTCTTTTTGTCAAAGGGATGTGGCTTGGGTTCAAAGAAGAGAAATTCGATGCGGATATCTTTGGAAACGTCCTTGATAGTCATCTTTCCCTCAAGAGCAAAGAGATTATCCTTAATGCGGGAAATTTTCGTGGACTGAAATTTCATTTCAGGAAAATCAGAGGCAGTGAAAAAGTCTTTTGAACGAAGATGGTTGTCACGCTTACCATTATTGGTATCGATACTGTTAACATTAACAGTGAAATTAATTTTTCCGGTTTCCGGGCTTGCCGGATCAAAGGATATATTGCCTTCAAAATCATTGAAACCGCCGGATACGTGTGTGTGAATATGATTGACCTTAAACCGGATTTCAGAA
The DNA here is from genome assembly GCA_022361535.1 of Desulfobacterales bacterium. Next base: position 7,393 of record JAKSAU010000874.1, on the reverse strand, counting down.
TGGGCTTTATCCAACTCCCACTCGTAAGTAAAGCCGGTAGAAACGGTAAAAAGAAGTAAAAAGGCTGAAAGAATAAAGCTGAATATAAGTTTCATGGATTATCTCCTTATGATTTTAATCAATGGCCATGAATACTTCCCGAGTATGGATGCCGGAAAGCTTTCGGCTCGCAGATTTAAATTCAAGATAAGTATGAAAGTTTTTAATGCAAACTCTGTAAGTCCAACCTAATGGTTATAGTTTTAAAAATTTGCGTAAAATAAGGAGAGCTGAGAAGACTAAAATCGTGAGCAAAAACCAGAATGGCGGGCCGGATTCGAATGTCCTGGATACATAAAAAACATGGATAAATAAAAGAGCGAAAAGAATAGGAGCCCCTGCTTTATGTATCTTTTTCCAGGTTTTATACGGCATCTTTATTTTTTGATACCAGATGGAAACGGCAATGAACGCAACGAGTAAAATGAGAAGCAGCACGCCGATAAACTCAGGCCAGTATTTTTGCTCCAAAGGAAAAAATACAAAATGATCCGCCCAAAGAACCAGGGCGGGGTGGGCCACGACTGCAGCGAGGATAAGTTTTCCATTGAGTCTATGGGCTTGATAGAGGGTTTTCATTTTAAATAGTTTTTCAAGCCAAATGAACCTGCTGATTAGTACAACCTGAAAGAACATTAATACCAGCGCAATTAAACCAAATATTTTACCGGTCCTGAGAAAGAATTTATCAATCCCGGTTTTATAAAACATTGAAGGCGACTCAAAGAAAAAGGGAATGGCACATGCTATTGAAAGCACCGTTAATGCGAGTAGAAAAATCAAGAATTTTAAAATAGCTTTAGTATTCATGTGTGTACGCTGAAATTAAATTGTCGATGTTTCTTTAGATACTAGAGCTGGCTTTTAAAACTGTCAACTAAGAGATAGGCACATTTGTGTCAGGTATAATATTACGTATAATCATTTAAAAAACGTTTATACTTTGGTATAAAAAAGGGTTTATTACCAATAGATTAAGGAAAAACAGTGAGCACAGAAAAAAGATCCATTCTCCAAAAAGGGCGGGGCAAAACGCGTAAACTTGCCAAGCTGGAATATATATATGAACGGGAATCCCTTTATTTTGCACAGGTAGCAGAAAGCATAAAGGAACTTGCTGTCAAAGAGATCAAGGCATTGGGTGGCACCGAACCCAAACAGGTGTTCCGCGGAATTTGGTTTAAAGCGGATAAAGCCACCTTTTACAAAATTACGTATCAGGCTCGCTTGATTTCAAGGATTTTAGCTCCCCTGATTGAATTTGAATGCAAAGATAAAGATGAATTGTATAAAGCTGCCAAAAAGATCCGGTGGGAAGAGTTTTTAACCCCTAAAAAAACTTTCTCTATTGCTGCCAATGTAGCTGAATCCCAGATTACCCATTCCAATTTTGCAGGGTTGCGGGTCAAAGATGCCATTGCCGATTATTTTCGGGATCGGACCAACCGGCGGCCGTCTGTGGATGCAGCCAACCCCTGGATCTCCATCAATGTTCATATTCACAGGGACAAAGCAACCGTTTCCGTGGATGCATCCGGTGGCCCGTTGCACAAACGCGGATACAGGGAAGCGTCTGTGTCTGCACCTATGCAGGAAACCGTGGCTGCAGCCATCATCGCTTTGAGCCAGTGGAACGGAGAAAAACCGCTGTATGATCCCATGTGTGGGTCCGGAACCCTGCTTTGTGAGGCATTAATGCATTACAGCCGGATTCCGGCCCAGATATTCCGGGAACAGTTCGGGTTCGAGCGGCTGCCTGATTTTGATGCCCGGGAATGGGATAAGGTCAAGGCTGACGCAAAAGAATCTATCAAGCCGCTTCCCAAAGATCTGATCCAAGGCAGTGATATTGCAGAGACTTCTGTGGAGGCCGTAAAAACAAATCTTATGGGGTTGCATTATGGCGGTGATATTCCAATTTTACAGTCAGATTTTAAGGACCTTGGAATAATAAAAGATACTGTGATCATAACCAATCCCCCTTATGGCATCCGTATGGGAAAAGACCAGAATATGAACCGGTTTTATAAAGATCTGGGTTTGTTTTTAAAGGAAAGTTGTAAAAGCTGCACAGCGTATATCTATTTTGGTGAACCAAAATTTATTAAAAAAGTCCCCCTGGCTCCTTCGTGGAAACGCCCTTTGAAAATCGGCGGTCTTGACGGAAAACTCGTAAAATATGATTTGTACTGATATGGACAATCCAAAGCAAAAAACATCTAATTATACCTGTAATGATTATCGGGAAGAAATGATTCTTTTGGGGCTTCAAAAGCAATTGGCAAAGCCAGGCTTGAGCCCCGAAGAAAAAGAGACGTTGAAAAAACAAATTATCGAGGTCGAAAAGCAGATGGGTCTGGATTAAAGACCGGTTCCTCATTTTTTCTGGGTTTGACACTGCCCTGAAATTCCGGGTATATTAAAAATCATTATCCGGAACCTGAGGAAATTCATGAAACTTGACGAAACGACTGCTGGTGCACCGTCCATCAAGATTTACCATGAGCTTATGGCCAATAAGGTGGAGGACATTCTGCTTGTGTCCAGCCCTTATGATGCCTTTATCATGGAAGAAGAAGGGCGTCTGTCCAATAGGATTATAAACGAGTACAAGGGGCTCAATTTGTCCAAGCCCCCAAAGTTGACTTGGGTGTCTTCCGCTCAAGAAGCCTTTACCCGCCTTGAAAAAAAACATTTTGACCTAATCCTGGCCATGCCCAGTTTGGACGGGATGGATGTTTATGCCTTTGGAGAAGAGGTGAAAAAAGGGCATGCTGACCTGCCCTTTTATCTTTTGCTTCATAATACCTGCGATGTAAACCAATACATCTGTGCTGATGAAGGCACTGCAGTAGATCGTACCTATATCTGGGGAGGGAATGCAGATCTGCTTCTGGCCATCATCAAGAATTTTGAAGATGAAAAGAACGTCGCCTTTGATACAAAGAATGCAAAAGTCCGGGTCATTATTATGGTGGAGGATTCTCCCTACCACTATTCCTCATTTCTACCGGTACTTTACAAGCAGATCGTTCTTCAGACCCAATCAGTGATTGATGAATCCATTAACGAAGAACACCGCTTGCTTAAAATGCGGGGCAGGCCCAAAATTCTTGTAGCCCATAACTATGAACAGGCCATTTCCCTATATGAAAAATATAAACCTTACGTACTATCTGTTTTTTCGGATATGCGATATCCTCGCCATGGCCAGGAAGATCCCCATGCCGGGCAAAAGCTGCTCAAACGAATTAAGTCTGAGATCCCGGATTTGCCCGTACTGATTCTAAGTACGGAAGAAGAAAACAGAGAGCGTGTCAAAACTATTCCGGCGAATTTTATCAATAAAAACTCAAACAATCTTCATGATCAGATCAAAACTTTTTTTGTGACCTCCCTTGGATTTGGTGCTTTTGTATTTAGAATGCCCAATGGAGAAGAGATTGCCCGGGCATCAAATCTTAGAGCAGTAGAAAAACTGCTCATGGAGATCCCTGACGAAGCCATCCTTAATCATGCCAGGAATAATGATTTTTCCCGGTGGTTGATGGCCAGAAGCGAAATCGATTTCGCCTTAAGCCTTAAGCCCTATACGATAGATGATTTCGGCGATGCCATGGAACTTAAACGTTTCCTTATGGACAGTATCCGGGCTCGGCGAAGGGGGTCTCGACAGGGCCATGTTATTGAATTTGATTCTGAAAAATTTGATTCCGATACCAATTTTATGAAAATCGGGACCGGCTCTTTGGGAGGAAAAGCAAGGGGGCTTGCCTTTATGGCTCACCAACTGAGGCGGGATCCCTCTTTGAGCGAAAAATTTCCTGATGTGGATATCACTATTCCACAAACCTTTGTTATTGCGACTGACGGATTTAGGCTTTTTATTGAGGAAAATGACCTGGCACGGCTCTTGGAATCAGAAAAGGAACTTGAAGATGATGAAATCGTAGCTCATTTTCTTGAGGCCAAGTTTCCGGACAGGCTGAGGATGAACCTGCATACCTATCTTCAGAATGTGCGTTATCCCATAGCAGTAAGGTCCTCATCCCTGTTTGAGGATGCCCATTACCAGCCTTTTGCAGGGTTGTACAAAACCTATATGCTACCCAATTCAGACCCCAGCCTGGACAAACGGTTGGAAAGATTGATAATGGCAGTTAAACTGGTTTATGCGTCAACCTATATGAAAGCCCCGCGATCTTATGCCCGGAGTACTATGCACCGTACCGAAGACGAGGAAATGGCTGTGGTTCTCCAGCAGTTGACCGGTATCAAACACAAGAATTATTTCTACCCATCAATTTCCGGGGTGGCCCAGTCCTATAATTTTTATCCCATTGCCCACCTTAAAGCTGAAGAAGGTATCTCCTATATCGCTTTAGGGCTTGGCAAAATCGTCATGGAGGGAGAAAAAACCCTGCGGTTCTGCCCCAGGTATCCTCAGTTTTTACCCCAGTTCTCTATTGTAGATGACATCCTTGAAAACTCCCAGAAATATTTTTATGCACTGAAAACAGATGAATTTCCTGACCATGAAAGGTTTTTCGGAACCAATGAAGATCCTACTTTGGCCAAATTAGATCTTTCAGATGCAAAAGATCACCCTGCTGTCCGGTCATTGTCCTCCACCTTTCATATGCAGGACAACCGCATCAGAGACAGGTTTTCCGAAAAAGGATTTCCCATACTTACTTTTGCCAACATTTTGAAATACAACTCCTTTCCATTGGCCGAGATTTTAAGTGAGGTGACAGCCATGGGTTCCAGGTGGATGGGGGCTTCAGTAGAGGTTGAGTTTGCAGTGAACCTGCCAGTGGATGGAAGGGCTAAGCCTGAGTTTTCGCTATTGCAGATACGTCCTATGGGACAGTATAAGCAGAATGTGGGTGTAGAAATTACCCAAGAGGATTTTAAAAGGGCTTTTTGCAGGTCCAGTCTTTCTTTAGGAAACGGGGAATACAAAGATATTTACGATTTGGTTTATGTGGATCCTGAAACCTTTGATCCGGGAAAAACTGTAGATATTGCAGGTGAGATCAACAAGATCAATGCCCAGTTTAACGATACCGGGCAGAAATATGTTCTTATCGGACCTGGCCGTTGGGGATCATCTGACAGATGGCTTGGCATCCCGGTGGTATGGAATGATATCTCAAATGTCGGCGTCATGGTGGAAACTACCATCGAGAGCATAAAAGCAGATCCTTCCCAAGGCTCCCATTTTTTCCAGAACATCACCTCATTGGGCATTTCCTATATCACTGTACAGGATAAAGGAGAGGATTTCATCGACTATGGATTCTTTTCCTGCCAGGAATGCACAACTACAACCAAATATTTGAAACATATCCGTTTTAGCACGCCAATTAAAATCTTGGTGGATGGTAAAACGTCTCAGGCGGTTATGATGCCTGAACTGGCTGAAACTGCCATCGATATCATGGATGACATTCCGGTAATTGACTAAGAGTAAGGATGACAAGGATGAAAATTCTCATCGTAGATGATGAAACCATTTCCAGAAAAATCCTGGTATCTAAAATGAAGAGCCTGGGGACTTGTGTGGCTGTTGAAGATTCAAAAAAAGCGTTGGCAGAATTGGAAGTCGCCCAGGCCAAAGAAGCCCCATTTGATGTGATTACCCTTGATGTATCTATGCCTGGTATGGACGGAAAGCAAATGCTTAAGCATATCCGGCGCCAGGAGATCCAAAAGAAAATTCCCAAGAAAGACCGGGTAAAAATTATCATGGTTACAGCCCAGATGAATATGAGCACCATAAAGGCCTGTATCAAACTTGGGTGTGATGGATATCTGACCAAGCCGGTAAGCCGGGTTCAATTGCTCCAGAAATTTGGAAATCTGGGATTTGATACTACTGAGAGTCTAAATGAGGAAGAAAAAGAAACCGCCCATACTGCTGCTGTAGCTGATATTATCAACCGGTTTTACTCGGGTAAAATTGCCATGCCGGTATTTCCTCATATCGTTCAAGAGGTGGAAGCTCTTATTTCAGGGGATGACCCATCCATTGAAGACCTAAGTAAAATTGTAGAAAAAGATATAGTGATTTCCACAAAGCTCATTTCCATTGCCAACTCTCCTTTGTACAAAGGTATGGATATCGTGGATAACCTAAACGGGGCCCTTCTGAGATTGGGCATGAAAACAACCCAGGGAGTTGTTTCGGCTGTTGCTGCAAAACATCTTTTTGATTCGGATAATACAACTCTGAAAACGGAATTGGACCGGCTCTGGATTCATTCTTTTGCCGTTGGCACCCTGGGAAGGCATCTTGGGGAAGCAGCTGGCAGTGACAAATTGGAAAATATCTTTTTAATGGGCATTATCCATGACATAGGTAAAATGCTTCTTATGAAAGCTTTTGTTGATATTCACCCCGAAGTATCTATAGCAGACAGGGAGCTTCGGCTGGCCATCCATGAGATACATACTACGTTTGGTGCCGCTTTGATAAAAAAAATGCGGTTTTCTAAAGGGTTTGTTCAGGTGGCTGAATTCCACCACTGGAATGCGTTTGATAAAGATACTGAACAGGAACTGCTTGTGGTAAGCCTTGCTGATCATCTTGCATATGAACTGGGATTTGCCTTTCTTGATAGCGAAGACCGCAAGATTTCAAAAATAAAGCCACCAGAAGAACAGGGTGACGAGGAAACACTGGAAAATGATCGAAAAGAAACCTTGGAAAGGCTGTCAGAACTCAGTGCCATGAAACTCTTAGGCCTTACCCCCCAAGTTGTCCTTACTATTGGTGAAAAGATTCGGCCAATGATTACAGAATCCGCTCAGGCCTTTTAACCACCCCTTAAAACAGTACCCTTTTATAAAAAAACTTGATCAGTCAACCTTTGGGTGCTAACAACCATCTTTGTTTTTAATTCCGATACCCCGGTCGCAGATTCCAATCCACTGTTCGGGATTTATTCTGCAGTAAACCGCCAGCGTATGAATCATACGCCTAAGGGAGGATGGTATCCTGAACAGTCCGTATCTGTTGAGGAAGCTGTAAAAGCGTACACAGTAGCGCCTGCGCAGATTTCCGGAATGGGAGATATAACAGGGTCTCTGGCTGCAGGAAAATTGGCCGACTTGGTGGTATTGGATCAAAATATATTTGATATAAACCTGGACGATATCCCGGATGTACAAGTGAGTATGACCGTCTTTAACGGCGAGATCGTTTATCAAAAAAAATGAGGTCAAAATGAAATTTCCGTATATGGTATTCAGTGAACATGTTGAGATCAACCCTGTTTTTAAAGGCCTGACAGGAGATCCTTTTGTACTGGATCTTTCTGTGGGTTCCCCTGTATTTGACCAGGTGAAT
>JAKSAU010000650.1 GCA_022361535.1 Desulfobacterales bacterium | reverse complement strand
TTCATATTATTCAGTTTATCAAACCGTTTTATTTGACGACTTTGCACAAGGGCCTATTATGGACAATTCATTCCGGCACCTGCCAGAGCAGTTGACCCATCAAATTATTACGAGTCCTGATCTTGAGCAATCATTGTTCAAGACGTATACGGTTTTAAAAAAATGGTTTCATGTAGCATACATGCACCTTCACATTTATGACCAATTCGCGGGTATCCTTACCTTTAAGGCTGTAGTCACCGATGAAGGGGTGCTATTTCTTGACGAGAGACTGAGGCTATCCAGTCAAGGACGAAAATCTGCTGAAACAATGGTAGAAACTCCAGTAAAGTTTTGGAAAGCATCGACAAAAGACCCGGTTGTAGTTGAGGTTCGCAAGTATTTTGAATATGAACGTGTTGGGCCTAGTTTGAGAGTAATGACCCGTATTGACGATCATCGGTACGGTGGAATCGGAATTGAATCCTTTTACCAAGATGCCTATGGACCTAAAGAATATGAGCTTATGGAGAATCTCTTTGAAGTTATTTCAGGAGCGATTCGTCATATCATACCCCGTATGGATATCGAAAGACAAAACAGTAAACTGACCACTGAACTTGAAGTACTGCGAAAAAAACTGATCCCACAAATCATCGGGGAACATTCAGGCCTTAAAGAAGTAATGTCACAGGTTGATCAGGTGGCTGGATTAGGAAGCCCTGTATTGCTGACTGGTGAAACTGGTGTAGGAAAAGAGGTCATTGCAAATGCGATTCACTTCAGGTCAGCCAGAAAAGACAGTCCGCTAATCTGCTTTAATTGCGGGGCCATTCCCGATACCCTGGTGGAAAGTGAACTATTTGGCCATGAAAAAGGGGCCTTCACAGGGGCTGACAAACTCAAGCATGGTTTTTTTGAGCAGGCAAATCATGGTACCGTATTTATGGACGAAGTTGGAGAACTTTCCTTAAAAGCCCAGGTAAAGCTACTCAGGTTTTTACAGACCAAAGAACTTCGACGTGTGGGAGGCACCCACCAACTCGCACTTGATGTAAGAATAGTGACAGCCACCAACCGTGATCTTGAAGCCATGGTGGCAAAAGGTACATTTAGGGAGGATCTATGGTACCGTCTCAACGTCTATCCTATTCACATTCCACCTCTTCGGGACCGGGTTCAGGATATACCTGACCTTGCTCTGGTTTTTGCTCGGATCAAATCAAGGGAAATGAATTTGCCATTTGATTTCAATTTTGCACCAGAGGCCATGGACCAACTCCAATCATATCACTGGCCTGGAAATGTCCGTGAAATACAGAATGTGATAGAACGGGCGCTAATCATAGGCCAAGGTGCTCCTCTATGTTTTCCCGAACTGATCAAATCTAAATTGTCTGAAAATGAAAATCATGTCAGACGAGAGCAGGAATTTCCCACTCTGGACGAATTAATCTCGCATCACATACGAAAAAGCCTTGCCCTTGCCAAAGGAAAAGTTGATGGGCCCGGCGGGGCTGCAGAGCTTTTAGGGCTAAACCCCTCAACTCTTCGGGGTAAAATGAGAAAGTACCAGATTAAAGTAAGCCGTTCGGCCATATGAAACAACAAATGACGGCTTTTTATCTTTCGTTCTAAAACGAAGTCTTCTACCATTTTACCTTTACGACATTTCACTTCCTTCCTTAATAAAACGTTACAATTCTTTCGTCATCCTATTTTCAAAATTCCACAACTAATTGTCAAATATGAAGTTTCCGTCAAAAACGACACATGAAAAACGTCAAATAAAACAGCACCCTATCATCAAAAACTCGAACACTCTTTAAAACCAAGCAAAATTCATCTTGGCACAGAACCTGCTGAAAGGAGACCCGGTTTGATGAACTTAACATGGTTCACATAGCTAAAAAATTACAAAAAACAGTTTAGAGGGTATTCGAATATGGGTTTTAGGGAATTCGTCCATAAAAAGCCGAATTGTGTAAAACGATACTTAAGACAAACTTGGGCTGATCCAATTTGTTTTGTGTGGGTATTGGTATTTGTACTGCTTTCAATCTGTATTCTTCCCTGTTCAGCAATTGCTCATGATGTTATCCGGCTCGGATACCCTCATTCACAGCTCGACCGTCGCCATGAATACAATCATACCGTATTGATTAAGGCCCTTGATGAGACCGTTGAAACCCATGGAAGCTATCATTTGGAAAAAGATCTGCCGGCAACACAACGTCAGAGATCTTTAATGGAGTTAATCCGGGGCAGAAACATCAATGTTCATATTGTACCAACACAAAAGGAATGGGAAGAAAAGACAATACCGGTCCGGATTCCAATTTTAAAAGGCCTTCTCAGTTATCGGATTTTTCTGATCAACAAGAGCAAGCAAATTAATTTCACAGAAGTTCAAAGCCTGGATGATCTCAAAACATTAAATGCTGGGTTGCGTCAGCAATGGAGTACAACCCAGGTACTGCAATTCCATGGTTTTGGTATTACAACCAGTAGCAGCTATGAAGGCTTGTTTCGCATGTTGAATCTCAACCGGTTCGATTATTTTCCAAGGGGGATAAACGAAATATTCCAGGAATTTGATTCAAGACAAAAGACGCTTACTCAAATTACAATTGAATCTTCTATGGCGCTGTATTTACCAATGCCGACTTATATTTTTGTCTCCCCGAGAAACCCTGAAATTGCGCAAAGAATCGAAACCGGCTTGATGAAAATAATCAAAGACGGACGTTTTGATAAACTCTTTTATGACTATCATGGTGCTTACATAGAAAGAGCGAACCTGGCCAATCGTAAAATCTATAGCGTTGATAACCCGTTCTTATCCTCGCAGACACCGTTTAACAAAAAAGATTTATGGTTTACTCCGATGGATAACCGCCTCGGAAATAACCTTTGTACAGATACGTTCCCAATGGAACCCAATTAAGGAGACAACCAATTGAAATCAATAAACATCGCAAAAAAAATATGGTTCAGCCTGGCCATATTAATCACAGGTTACTTAGTATCCATGGTGGCAGGATCTTATCTGGGCCTTAAGACTGAAACCCAGGTCATGGTTGTATCCAATGCCCTTTTCCCTGCAACCATGCAAGCCAATACTGCCCAAAACGCTTTTGAAAAACAAATCAAAGGATACAACGATGCAATCCTCATGGGTGAAGAATCTATATTCACGATGACCCAGGAAAAAGCAGATGAAGTGAAATCCAGCCTTGAGATGGTCACGAAAATGGAAGGTATTGACGAAGCGATAAAGATGGATATGACCCAGACGATAATATTGATCAAAGATTTCACCCATTCTGCCCAGTCTTATTACAGTGCTATCAGCCGGGAAGAAGCGGAAATGGATGATCAAATAATGGCAAAACTGGCTGATGAAACAAAAGCCATTCAGAACAAATTATCTAAATATAAGACCACGTTGACCAAGGCTTTAAAAGACAATCTGCAGCATATTAACAGCTCATCAAAAACGAACCGCGTTATGAATATCGGTCTTTTTGTGGCAGTGGTCATCGTTTCAATTGTCTGTGCCTGGTTTATTGTCAACCGGGCCGTCATACGTCCCATTAAAAGCACTGTGGAGATGCTGCACGACATTGCAGAGGGTGAAGGCGACCTGACTCAACGCCTTGACGTCAAGAGCCAGGATGAAATGGGGGAGGTGGCAAAATGGTTCAACACCTTTATTGAAAAACTGCAGGTCATTATCGGAGAATTTGCTCAGAATGCAACGTTTCTAAACACAGCCTCAGAAAACCTGGTAGGTCTCTCCGGGCATATGTCCCAAGAAGCATCCGGGCTTTCAAGCAAATCCAATACTGTTTCCACATCTGCAAAAGATATGAGCGAGAGTCTATTGTCCGTAGCATCTGCCATGGAGGAAACCAGTGCCAATACAGCTATGGTGGCATCTGCAGCCGAGGAAATGAACTCAACTATTTCAGACATCGCCAGAAATACGGATCAGGTAAAAAACATGTCCAACAATGTAGTCAATCAAACCCAGAACGCTTCGCACAAAATGAAGGAACTTGCAAATTCCGTTCAGTCAATCAGCATGGTCACGGAAACCATTACCGACATATCCGAACAAATCAATTTACTGGCTCTAAATGCAACCATAGAGGCAGCCCGTGCAGGTGAATCTGGCAAAGGATTCTCCGTTGTTGCCAATGAAATCAAAGAACTGGCCCTCCAGACATCATCTTCGAGTACAGATATTAAAAACCTTATTAATTCGGTTCAGGATACAACCGGATCCACAGTGACTGAGATAGAACAGATCACCCATGTTATTGAAACCGTAAATGAGAACATCGACACGATTGCCGCTGCGGTAGAAGAACAGTCGGTAACCACCCGCAATATAGCGGACAATATTGCCCAGGCATCCCAGGGCATCCAAGAGGTAAATGAGAATGTCAACCATTCCTCAACCACTGCGACTGAAATCAGTCAGGTTATCAATGCGGTTGATCAGTCCGGAGATTCGATTTCACGCAATTCTGAGCAAGTAAACTTAAGTGCTCAGGATCTGAAAAATATGGCAGACCAACTCAACGCGATAGCAAATCGATTCAAAATCTAAATTAAGAGCAAACTTATTGTTAGTGCCGTTTACCGGCCTTTTTAAAAAGGCCGTAGATATAGGAATGCCATTTTGCCTCTGGGATCAGAGCCATGCTGGTATAGCCAGGTCAGGCAGGCGTTTTCATAATAGGTCATGGCAAATAAAAGGAGAAAAAATGTTTAAGGACAAACGATGTTTAGCCATCATCAGCATTGCGATGCTCATGATCATTTCCATGTTCACATCATCAGCATGGTCAGGCAGCGTAAAAGTGATTACAGGTGCTGGCACATCCATGGATTCAATTGACGAGGGTACAATCAAAAAGATTTTTCTGGGAAAAACCAAGTCTTTGCCCAACGGTAATAAGGTGGAATTCGTCACTCTCAAATCCGGGCCTGCCCACGACAGCTTCTTAAAAGCGTATGTCAAAAAAAGTGCTTCCCAGTTTAAAACCTATTGGAAAAAACAGGTTTTCACCGGAAAGGGTAAAAGCCCAAAGACATTTGGATCTGAAACTGAATTGGCAGCATATGTTGCCGGAAAGTCAGATACCATTGGATATGTGTCAGCCGGAGCAGATTTAACCGGTGTAAAAGTATTGAATGAAAAATAAGGAGAATCGGATAATATGAAAAACAAAATCACAAAATTTTTTACCGGACTGATCTTTTCAGGAACGTTTCTGCTGAGTACCAGTACTTTTGCCGCAGAGCTTGCCGGTGTGGATATCCACGGGTTTATCTCCCAAGGGGCCATCATGAGTGATCAATATCACTATCTCACCAATGACTCTAAAGACGGCAGTTTCCAGTACAATGAAATAGGGATCAACTTTGGAAAAGATCTCACCGACGACCTTCGGGTTGGACTCCAGCTGTTCTCAAGAGATTTGGGCGATGTGGCCAATAATAAAATAACCGTGGACTGGGCATATGGCGATTACCGTTTCCAGGATTGGTTTGGCCTGCGGGCTGGCCGGATTAAACTGCCTTTGGGTCTCTACAATGAAACACGGGATGTAGACCTGCTCAGAAATTCCATTGTTATGCCCCAGTCCATATACAATGATCTGCTGCGGGACACGGTTATCGCCATTAACGGTGCCGGTGCTTATGGTAATATCGATATGTCTTCTGCAGGGTCTCTGGATTATCAAGCATTGGTCGGCCAGATGAATGTTGACAGTGACAGTGGTTTTAAAAAATACTTTGATTCCAGATTCTACTACAATGGCCTGACACTAAGGGATGATCCTGATACGGATATTTCTTATGTGGGAAGCCTGCGTTGGAATACGCCCCTGGAAGGATGGATTATAGGCGTTTCCGGTATGACAATGAAAACAGATAATCCAATTCTTGTTGGCGGAGTGGTGTCTACCACCCAGGAAACAGATAATATGCTGTTCACCCTCAGCACGGAGTATACCTGGAATGAACTGGTTTTGGCAGCCGAATATCAGACATTCGAAGTTGACTCCAACATCAACGGCACTAAATCAGAAGTCACCTCTGAAGGGTATTATTTATCTGCGTCATACCGGTTCAACGACCTTTTTACCTTGGGTGCGTATTACTCCATCTTTTATCCGGACAAGGATGACAAAGACGGGGATACATTATCACTTTCCGGTGCTCCTAAATGGGATGCCTGGGAAAAAGATCTGGCACTCACTCTCAGATTTGACATCAATGACCATGTTGTTTTCAAAGTGGAAGGTCATTCTGTAGATGGTACCGCAAGAGTGAACAGAACAGATAATCCTACCCGGGATGAGGATGATTTCTACTACGCTGTAGCAAAGGTTACTTTCAGCTTCTAAACCTCATATCTATTAGTTTAAAGGGTTTTGAGTCCTGTACTCAAAACCCTTTTTTATTTGCGCAATCCATTACCATGGAGATGTTTCCAAAACCTGCCTTTGTGTAACCGGGTGAGTTGCAATGGCGTGCTTAATCCTACTCAAAAACAGTTCCCTGGATTCCGGGAGTCTGCCTTTGCTGGAAACAATATTATTACCATGATCTCCCCAGTACATGGTGTTAAAATCAGCCAGGTTTTCCAAAAGGTATTTTTCTTCCTCTAAAATCTGCATTGGGGTGGCTTGGATGAATTCACCGGATTCAACCTGCTCGGCAAGTTCGGTACCAGGTTGAATCGTCAGGGCCATGGGAGCCAGCTCTTCAGGTTCTAAAATATTTAGCAGCTTTGTAGTCTCAATAATATGCTTTTGGGAACCATCTTTGCCGCCTATCCCGAAAATGATAGATGCCAACACTTCAATACCGGCCGCTTTGGCGTTATCCATGCCTTGCCTAGCCTGGTCGGGAGTCAGGCCTTTTTTGATCTGTTTAAGTACTTGAGGGTCGCCGGACTCAAGTCCCACATATGTTTTGCTTAATCCGGCCTGTCTTAATTCTTTAAGATCCTCAACAGATTTACGCCGAAGATCATTCAACCCTGCATAAAGGGAAATTCTTGAACACTCTTTAAAGGTTGACGTAATTTTATCAAGAATTTTTAAAAGAAATTCTGTTTTTAACGCCAGGACATTTCCGTCGATAAGAAAAATAGAGGGGACATTGGGGAATATGCATCGTGCCTCTTCAATATCCTTAAAAATATCCTCGATTTTTCTGATGCTAAATCTCTTGTCGCTGAACATGTCACAAAATGTGCATGTGTTATGGGTACAGCCCAAAGTTGTCTGTATCAATAAACTGCCCGCCTCAATCCAGGGCCTGTATACTTTTCCTTCATAATTCATAATCATTTCCTACTTTAATATTTTGGACAGCACAGCTTCTATAGCTTGTACAATTTTCTTAGATTTCTCCAGATCCAACGCATCCGGATGGGGTGATGCAAACCGGCCTGAATCATTGTCAAAATACAGCCCCGAAGCCTCTGCAAATTCATCTGAAAGTGCCGCACGGCAAATAATGTCAGCACCTATACGCAGATCTGATCCGTCAACACCAAAGGCTTGTTTAACCATTTTACTGCCAAGCATGGACCCCGGATTCACTGCGATCACAGCAGGCCCCCTATCCCCTAATGAAAGCGCCATACTTCTTGACCACATGGTGATGGCAAGTTTGCTTTGCGCATAGGCGGACATGTCATTCAATCTGCCTTGACCTGCAAGGGCTGTCGGGTCCACAGGAGATTGTGCAGCAGAAGACAAGTTAACAATCCTTCCGGATGGCCCCAACAGGGGTAAAAGCGTTTGGGCCAGGATATACGGTGCAATGGTATTCACAGCGAATCTGACATCAAGCCCGTCTAAAGTCATGGGGTCCGGGGTTTTAAAGACCCCGGCATTGTTAATCAGGACATCAAGCTTTTCATGATCTTCAATCACAGTATTTGCAAAAGCCTTAACGTCAGCCATATTTGACAAATCACAAACATAGCATTTAATTGGCCCGGCTCCCGGAATAGATGAGAGGCTTTTTATAACATCATCCAGTTTGCCTTGATTGCGGCCATGCAATAAAAGCGTATGGCCTGATGAAGCAAGACTCCTGGCAGTTTCCAATCCAATACCGTCTGTTGCACCTGTTATTAGAATTGTTTTTGTCTGCATATTGACTCCCTTTTTTCAATGGTGATGGTCCGGTCGTCCACCACGCTACATTTTTATTTACCGAATCCGTTGAGGACATTCTTAGTGATGTATTTTATCTAAAAACTATTAACTGATTTAAATATTAAGACCTTTTGCAAACAACACAAATTAATAGTTGTTATGCCAAGCATTACATTATATTATATCTCACATGATCCCCATTGACCTTGACATAAACATGCTGCGATGCTTCAAAGAGGTCGCAGAATTAGGGAGTTTCACCAAGGCAGGACAAAATATCGGTTTAACTCAAGCCGGTGTAAGCATCAAAATCAGACGGCTTGAAGAACGGTTGAGTGCAAGAATTTTCAATAGAACCAGTAAAAGCCTCTCTTTGACATCCGAAGGAGAGATTTTAATGGAATATGCAAAAAGAATTTTAGCTGCTCATGATGAAGCTGTCGGACGATTAACAACGCCAGGTGTTACCGGGCGCTTGCGTATTGGTTTAATTGATTATTGTTTACCGGAATTGCTTCCTGGCCTTCTAATTCAATTCAGGCGGCGATATCCCAATATCCACCTTGATCTTCAAATAGACGTGGGGATAAACCTGATTCCTTTATTTGATAAAGGAGAACTGGATATCGTTGTAGCAGGTAAAGATGACCACCAGGGAAAATTTAAAGGCCTAAATTGTAAAGTCCTTGTTGAAGAGCCCCTGGTTTGGGTAACCGGAGCCGACGCTGACGATTCCCAACACGAGACCATTCCTCTTGTACTCTTTCCTCAACCCTGCAATTTTAGAAAACTGTCCACCGAGACCCTCGACAACGCCGGGCGAAAATGGGAAATCCTTTTAACAGGAAACTCCAGCGGAAGTATTCAGACTGCTGTACAGGCTGGAATGGGGTTATCTGTTCTGCCAATGGGTGCATTAAAAAAAGGACTTAAACAAGCCCCTTCAAAATTGAGCTTGCCTGAATTACCCATGTTTGCCATAGCACTTTTCTCAAATGAGAATAAAGAAAACAAGGCTCGGGATGTGTTTGTCAGTTACATAGAAGCTGCGCTTGAGAATCATAGCAGCTCAAGCAAATAAATTCCTATAACATAAAATTTAAGACAATCTCTAATCCCTTTCTAATCATACCTTAATGCAAATACCATATCAGAAGAACTGCTCTGGTATCCGAATTTCAAAACTCTACTCCTCGTCCCCAGGGTCAGTTAACGAATACAGGAGTGTATAAATGCAACGGAAAATCGTCCGAACTCAGGATATGATTGAATATATGAAAGGATTCTCTATTCAATTAAACGGATCAGGGAAAATTCTGTACGTTGAGAATGATGCTGAACTGGTATTTAATATGGAACCTAAGAAATTGATCGGCCAGTCCCTTTTCAATTTTATCCACCCCGATGATAGGAAATACACACAAAAAACCATTTTAAAAAAAACAAGGCAAAAAAAGCACTGGCAAAAACGTATAAAATTCGCAAACCGGTATATCAATACAATGGGAGAGATTCTCTCGGTTACATGGATCGCAAGCCTTGTTTATTCCCAGAAAGGAGAACTTACCCTTATAAACTGTACAGCAAAGGATATTAAGGTTCTTGATGTGCAATAAGTCTGATCATACAGGCTGGATTCCATCTTCAAGCGTCCTATCGGGCTAAGGTGCTATCCAGATGGAATCCTTAATCTTACCTGTCTCGTCTTTCCATTAAATCTTGAACAAGTTAACCGTATCCTTAAGACTGTTTGACAGCTTACTTAAATCATTGGAGCAATTGTTAATACTTGTGCTCTTTTCCAGCATTTCGCTTACGGTTTGGTCTACATTTGCAATATCGGAGGCAATCTCTCCTGCAACCCCTGTGC
>JAKSAU010000603.1 GCA_022361535.1 Desulfobacterales bacterium | reverse complement strand
GAGATATCTTTGATATGATCACTTCCATTAACGATTCAGGTAAGCGAGTAGTTGAAATCATTAGTAATATGCTCTCATTTGCCAGGAAATCAGATGCAGTGACCTCTACCCATGATATAACAGAGTTGTTAGACCAAACCATTGATCTTGCAGCTACAGACTTTGATTTAAAAAAGCAGTATGATTTTAAGAATATAAAAATAGTAAAATTCTATGAAGAAAATCTGCCGGCAATACCCTGTGAGGGCACAAAGATACAGCAGGTATTCTTGAATATACTTAGAAACGGTGCACATGCCATGCAAACGCTTGGTACTTTGCAAAATGAAAGTCCATGTTTCGTTCTTAAAATCTCAACGGAAACAGATTCAAAGATGCTTCGCATTGAAATTGAGGATAATGGGCCGGGAATGAATGATGAAATTCAGAAGCGAATTTTTGAACCGTTTTTTACTACGAAAGAGCCAGGTGTCGGGACCGGACTTGGTTTGTCTGTTTCCTATTTTATTATAAGTCAAAGCCATGGGGGAACTATGGATGTCATTACAGCGCCTGGAAAGGGTGCCAATTTCATCATCAGATTACCCATATCACCAGGAGAATAGATGGAAGACTGTGTTCATAAAGTTCTGATAATCGACGATGAAAAAAATATCCGAAAAAGTTTTCGGTTCTATTTAGAAGATCAAGATTATGAGGTCATACTTGCTGAAGATGGCCAGATAGGCCTTGACAAGATGGCCTCAGAACAGCCCGATCTTGTCCTGCTGGATTTGAGGATGCCGAAAGTAGACGGCTTGGATGTACTCAAGCAAGGCAGGCAGATGCTGCCTGATGTCCCTATGATTGTGGTATCCGGAGCAAATCGTATTGCGGACGTTGTTATGGCTCTTCGCCATGGTGCGTGGGATTACCTGGAAAAACCGGTTCAAGATTTTTCTATTATGGGACATGCTGTGGCAACTGCCCTAGAAAAGGCTAAACTCATAGCGGAAAATAAAGCCTATCAAACCCAGCTGGAAGATATGGTAAAAAAACGGACTCAAGAGTTGAAAAAACGTGAAAAAGAGCTCCGTCAAGCCTACAAAATGGAAGCTGTCGGCACCCTGGCTAGTGGTATTGCCCATGATTTTAACAACATACTTAGCGGTATACTCGGGTTCGCCGAATTGATTCAGGATATATCGGACAAGGAAGTAGATGCTGATGAAATAAAAAAATGGGCCGGATATATCACTGAAGGTGGTGAGCGAGGCAGGGAACTGGTCTCTCAAATACTGGCATATACAAGGGAGGATGGAGACACACGAAATCCGGTAAATGTAAAAGGGATAGCAAGGGAAGCTGTAAAATTGCTTAAGGCATCCTTGCCAAGTTCCATTGAGTTGACCTTGGATGCGACTGCAACAAAAAAGGCTATGGTTAAAGGAACAGAACTTCACCAGGTTCTTTTGAATCTTTGCACCAATGCTGCCTATGCCATGAAGGAAATCGGAGGGCACATTTCGATTGAAGTAAAAGATCTACAATTGTTAGAGCCTATCCAGACTCGATTTGGAGAAATCCAGAATGGCAATTATGTCTGTCTTACCGTTGAAGATAACGGCCATGGAATGAGTGAAGAGATTTTGGATCAAGCTCTGACCCCCTTTTTTACTACAAAGCCTAAGGGGGAGGGGACCGGGATGGGCCTGTCCTCGGTTCACCGGATTATCAGGGAAGCCAGGGGACACATTGACATCAGTTCAAGGCCGAATAAAGGGACCGTGTTTGGAATATATCTCCCAGTTCATGAAGGCGAAGATAGGGATGTCCCCATAGAACCGATGATGTCTTTGCAAGATTATCGTGGCAATGAAACGATACTGTATGTTGATGACGAAAAAACATTAACACAGTTGGCAAAAGAGTTTTTATCCAATCTTGGGTATCAGGTCAGCCCTTTTATCAGTTCAAAAGAGGCGTTGGCACATTTTGAAGCTAATGCCGATTCATTTGACATAGTGATTACAGACCTAACTATGCCAGCACTTACCGGAAACCGGTTGGTGGAGAAAATCCGCCAGATCAGGCCGGACATACCAAGTATCCTCGTTACTGGGAATTTAGACACCGATCAAGAATCTGGAATGGACATGTTTAATAGAATTTTGAAAAAACCGGTCCCTACCCGCGAAGTAGCCATGGCAATCAGAGAAATTTTTCAAAACAAGAGGTGATCGAATGGCATCCATTCTAATTATAGATGATGAAAAACTGATACGGATTAGCCTGTCTGAGCGTATCAAAAAAATGAATCATCAGGTTTCCACGGCAGCAACTCTTAAAGAAGGGCTAACCCTTGTAAATGAAGAGACGTATGATGTGGTTTTTTTGGATATTAATCTACCGGACGGAAATGGGTTGGATGTGCTGCCCTCAATTCGACAAAGCCACTCAGCTCCTGAGGTGATTATCATTACTGCATTGGGTGATTCGTCCGGCGCGGAAACTGCCATACGAAATGGCGCTTGGGACTATATAACCAAACCCTTTGATAAAAACGAAATTCAGCTACTACTGGAAAGGGCTCTGGATTACCGTGATGCCTGTAAAGGCAAAGTTATCCCGATAATTATGGATACAAGCGAAATTATTGGCCAGAGCAGAAAAATAAAAGAATGTATTGACCAGATTGCGGCATGTGCGGCCTCTGATGCAAATGTTTTGATTCAGGGAGAAACCGGAACGGGAAAAGAACTCTTTGCAAAAGCGATTCATACCAATCATCTTAATATTACAGGTGAGTATGTTATTGTAGATTGTTCAGCTCTTCCTGAGACACTGGTTGAAAGTGTGTTGTTCGGTCATGTTAAAGGTGCTTTTACAGGAGCAGATAAAAAGGCTGACGGCCTTGTCAAAAAGGCAGACCAAGGGACCTTGTTTTTGGATGAAGTCGGGGAACTTCCCCTTTCTCTTCAAAAAACGTTTTTACGAGTCCTTCAGGAAAAGAAATTCAGACCGGTTGGCAGTTCAAGTGAAATTGTGAGCAATTTCAGACTGATCTCAGCCACGAACCGAGACTTGGATAAAATGGTCAAAGAAGGTAAGTTTCGAGAAGACCTGCTCCATCGATTGAAAACATTGTCTATTCAATTACCCCCTCTTCGTGATCGAAAAACAGATATACAGATACTGACTCAGCATTTTATTCGCCAGTTTGTCAAAAAAACGGGAAGTAAAATGAAGGCACTCCTGCCCGAAAGCCTTGAGATGCTCGAAAATTATCCTTGGCCTGGAAATGTCCGGGAATTGGCCAATGCAGTTGAAAAAGCAATTATCTCAAACCCGGGTGTTCCTTTATTATATCCCATGTTTTTTCCTCAAAGAATACGGGTCCACAAAGCAAAGAGAAATATTAAGCAAGAAAAAGCTGATATAAATAAAGAGCGTTATGTATCCGACTCTTTTAGCCCGTTGCTCTCCTCACTATACGAAGGTGAAGTGTTACCCTCCCTCAAGTCTTTCAGGGAAGACACTTCAGCCAAGCTGGATATTCTCTATCTAAAAACCCTTTTGGATAGAAATGATTGGCATATGGAAACCGTTATTTCCCAGTCAGGGATTAAAAAAAGCCAGCTTTATGCATTGATCAAAAAATACAATCTCAAAAACCAGTCTGTTTAATCCGATTCTGTCGGAAATTCATTCGTCGTTTTCCAGTCGGACTGGAATATACGTCATCTGCAGTTTTTAACCCCTATCTGTAAATCTCAACAACTATTTGAATATATTGGTAAAAAGCCGAATCGAAACATTTGGCATGCTTCTTGTTAATAGGTGATGAAACCAATTACATCTAAACAATGCATGGCATATGAAAATTATAATTTATAATCCGTATTTTACGACGCTTAATCAACAATTCCTTAAAAGGATAGAAGCGTTTTCAAAAAGTCTTGGAATTATAACGTCTAATCATGACCAATTTCAGTCCGAGTTTACCAAATGCTTCAGCGGAGAGACCATAGTTGTCTTTTATATTGGTGTTGAGGCAGATGTGACGTTCCTGGAAAAGATGCAGCAGCAATTCGTTGACATCAAGCTGCTAGTCAATCTTACTCCACATTTGGAAGGATATTGTAACCGCATCAGGAAGCTGGATCCAAGGATTGTTCATATCGGTGCAGACTGCTCCTGTGGAGAGCAGTGTTCTTGCCTGCTGCCACATGCAGTCCAAGCCATTTTAGAAAAAAGATTATTAACAGGAAACTTATAAAGATTAGGTCATTATCAATTGTTGATATGACCGTGACAACCACTTGGGAGGAAACAATGACAATCACAAAACGACTGGTACTGACTTTTGGTATTTCACTTGCCGCAGCAATTACCATTGGGATGGTAGGTTACTATGGCATTAACTCAAGCACAGAATTGACTCGAGAACTTGTGGAACAAGATGTTGAATTCATGTCTAATTCACAGGAACTAAAGATAGAAGCATTACAGCATCGAAGATATGAGAAAGATTTCTTTTTAACTATAGGGAATCCTGAAAAGCAAAAAAAGTATATCAGCAAGTTTAAAACGGTTTCAGCACAGGTAAAAGAACGTTTGGCTCATTTGAAAAAATTAGATTTGGAAGTCCTTCATCTGCCGGAAGAAGACCGGGCAGCTCTTTCCAAAGCAGAAGAGGCTTATGGACAATACTATAAAGGATTTCTGGATCTGGCTGATAACGTCTTGAAAAATGATGAAATCACTCCCCAACAAGGTAACAAAATGATGAAGCCTTTAAAGGGTCATATTTATACTTTTGAACAGAAAATTGATCACTTGCAGAAAGTATCTGGCATGCGATTGAATGCCAAAGTGGTAAATGCAGCAGAAACTGCCAGGAAATTGGAAACTGTTATTTTAGCAGCTTTCATTTTGGGAGGAATTCTTATTTCCATTCTGGGTAGTCTCACTATTATGAGAATTCGAAAAGGCCTTCTTGGCTTGAAAGAGCAATTTGAAGAGTTATCAAAAGGAGAAGGCGATCTTACTTATCGTATCGATGTAAAAAACAATGATGAAATAGGACATGTTTCCTCTTTGTTTAATGACTTCCTTGAAGCGTTGCAACAAATGATCTGTCAGGTTGGTGATAATGCCAAGGGACTTGGAAACGCATCCAATGAACTTAAAACGATATCAACCAGCCTTTCGCAAGAAACCGATCTTTCTGCGGAAAAAATTAATGTTGTTACCTCCTCCACTGAGGAGATTAGCACGAATACTACAACCATTGCTGCGGCCATGGAGCAATCCAATACAAATATTGCAATGATAGCAGCTTCAGCCGAGCAGATGGGGGCGACAGTAAACGAGATAGCAAAGAATTCTGAGCAAACAAGATTAGTAACCAGTGAAGCGGTAAGAAAAACCCAGACGGCTACTGGTACAATTAATGAGTTGGCAACCTACTCAGATGAAATCGGGAAAGTGACTGACATTATTTCAGACATTTCAGAGCAGACCAACCTGTTAGCCCTTAATGCCACAATTGAAGCTGCCAGGGCGGGCGAGGCCGGGAAAGGCTTTGCTGTTGTCGCCAATGAGATTAAAGAGCTGGCCAGCCAAACAGCAGATGCAACACGTGATATAAAAACCCAGATTGAGAAAATTCAGTTGAGCACGAAAGAAGGGACACGGGTTGTAGAGGATATTTCTCAAATCGTAACAGATGTTGATGAGAAGGTATCATCCATGGCAGCTGCTTCAGAAGAACAGGCCGTTACAACTTCGGAAATCTCCAGCAGCGTTAGTGAAGCATCAAAAGGACTGGACGAGATAAACAACAACCTGTCCCAGAACTCTGTTGTGATGGATGAGTCGAGTAAAGAAATTTCGCAAATGAATCTTTCAGTCAGAGAAATATCAGGGAGTGCCACAGTTTTAACTGGCAAGGCCTCTGAATTGTCTGAACTTTCAATTGACTTAAACCAGTTGGTTAGCCGGTTTAAGGTCTGAGAATTTGGTTGCAAGAGGGTAATAGTACATTGGCAAATTTTCTTTGTGCATTTAAGTTATCGTGCCTTACAAAGAAGACCATCGAGGATAGAACAGGTGCAGTATGAGCAATAACAGTTCTTATGATTTGGAAAAGCAAATTCAGGTATTAAAGAACGAAAATACAAAACTTAAGAAAGAGTATGAAATATATTCTGAATTATTTTCCTTAGCACCTGATTTGCTATGTGTTGCAGATATAAATACCTCGAAGTTTTTAAAAGTAAATCCTGCATTTACGTCGTTATTAGGCTTCAAAGAGGAACAATTATTAAACACTTCTTTTCTCGATTTCGTGCACCCTGAAGATATTGAAGCAACGATATCTGTCGTTAATGACAAATTAAAACCTGGAGAAAAGGTGATAAATTTCACAAATCGATATAGATGTTCTGATGGTACATATTGTTGGCTGGAATGGACCTCCCATCCGCTTCCTAAGCGGGGCATCACCTTTGCTTCAGCCCGAGATATTACAGAGCGTAAAAAGATGGAAACATCACTTAAGGAGAACCAGAATTTCATAAATGCGGTCCTGGAAAATCTGCCAATCGGTATCGCAGTAAATTCTGTCGATCCCACTGTGACCTTTGAGTATATGAATGATAAGTTCCCAGAGTTTTACCAAACTAAAAGAGAAGCTCTCGTTGACCCGGACGATTTTTGGTCTTCAGTATATGAAGATCCTGTTTTTAGAGAACAAATTAAAACTCGGGTTATAACTGATTGTGCAACAGGTGATCCTTCGCAAATGATCTGGGAAGATATTCCAATCTGTCGAAAGGGGAGCGAGCCATCTTACATCACTGCCAAAAATATTCCACTTCCGGAAAAAGGCTTAATGATATCCACTGTATGGGATGTAACAATCCGAAAG
>JAKSAU010000965.1 GCA_022361535.1 Desulfobacterales bacterium | reverse complement strand
TTCATTGTTCAAGATCATATCGTCCAGGTCTTTGTTGGTAGCTGAAACGATCCGGGTTTTCACGGTCTGCTTTTCTGTTGACCCGACTTTATAGAATTCACCTGATTCCATAAACCTTAGCAGCTTGGCCTGGGCTGAGAGATCCAGATCCCCGACCTCATCCAGAAAAAGGGTGCCGTTATGCGCTGCCTCAATGAGCCCTTTTTTACCTGCTTCAGATGCGCCTGAAAAAGCGCCTTTTGCATATCCGAACAACTCACTTTCCAACAAGTCTTTTGGTATAGCCGCACAGTTGACAGTAACCAGCGGCCCTTTGAAATTCGGGCTTTTGTGGTGGACGGTGGCGGCTATCAGCTCCTTGCCCGTCCCCGTATCCCCCAGGATAAGAATGGGGGTATCAGGACTTTTTGCCACCATATCGATGTAGTCCATAATGTCATGGATGGCCTGGCTCTCACCAATGAAGCAGGGTAAATTTTCACGGATCTGTTTTTCCTGGATATTCGCCAGTTCCTTTCGCAGGCGAATAGTTTCCAAGGCGTTGGCAATGGTGACTTCCAGGGCCTCCATATGGATCGGTTTTACAATATAATCCCATGCGCCTTCTTTCATACAGGAAATCACCAGCTTGATATCTTCGTATGCTGTGATCATGATGACCAGGACATCGTTTTTAAGTTTTTTGAACTTAGGAAGGGCCTCATTTCCGTTTATGCCGGGCAGATCAATGTCCAACAGGATGAGGTCCGGCGTCTTTTCCTTGAACGCATCAAGGGCGTCCTCTGCAGTTTCAAAGGAGTATACTGAATAATCATCCTCAAGTTCTGAGGTTACACCTTCCCTGATGGTAGGCTCATCATCCACAATATAAATGGTATAGTCTATCATGATAAAATCCTTGGCTTGGATTCCAAGTTTCTGTGGTCTTGTGGAGTCAAAGGCAATTGGACGATAAACCGTGCCCCGCCTTCTTTAGTGTTTTCCACAATTATCTTTCCCTTATGGTCGGTGACAACTCTGTTGCACAGGCTCAGTCCAATACCCGTAGAATAGGCTTTAGTAGTATAAAACGGTTCAAATATTTTCTCTGCCAGATCCACAGGAACACCCGGGCCTGTATCCTCCACGCAAAGGCAGATATAGCTGTTTTCTTCATACGTGGTTAAATGAATATGTTTGGGCGTTTCCTGTCCGGACATTGCGTCAACCGCATTGTTTATAAGGTTCAGGACCACTTCTTCAATGAGATTTGGTTCTACATAACAATCTGATAGCCCTGGGGCCAGATCGGCATCCAGCGCCACACCCTTTTTGCTCATACTCATTTTTGCCAAATCCATGGCGTCCTGCACAGGTTTATTTATATCGGTTGCCACAAATTTCGGCTCCATTGGTTTTGAAAAATCAATGGCACGCTTGACCACGGCTTCCATTTTATTTGAAGCTGTCCTGATGGCTTCAATCGCCGGGGCAATTTTATGCGCTTTGGCCGGATCAGCCACCCCTTTTTCAATGGATCGAAGGTATATATTGATACCTGAAAGCGGATTTCTTACCTCATGGCCGATACCGGCTGCCACCCGGCCAAGGGAGGCCATTTTATCCTGGATTGTAAGCAGATGTTCAAGTTCCCGGGCCCGTGTGCGGTCAATGGTGGTTAGTAAAAAAGCCTTATCGTCCCTGTAATTGATTGGAGTCACCAGGGTCGTGACCCACTTGAGGTTCTCTTTTGTCCGATTGACAAGGGACGTGTAGAACTTAAAATCCAGTTCGGTTTTTTCAGGAGTTCCGTCCAGGATACTTTCATAAAAATCTCTGGCTGCCTCTTTGTCCTCACTGTGAATATGATCATACCTGATTTTTTCCCCCAGATTGATCTCGCCCACCAGCCGAAGCTGTTTCTGGTTTCGATATACTACTTTACCTTTCTGGATAATTGTGATGCCGTTTGGGGAGTTTTCCACAATATCCCTTAGATTCTTTTCTTCTCTGGCCAAGGCCTGTTCCACCTGCTTTCTCTGCAACCGCCGCCACAAG
>JAKSAU010000397.1 GCA_022361535.1 Desulfobacterales bacterium | reverse complement strand
CGCACAAGAAGGGATTATTATGCCAGGTTTTGTCAACGGTCACACCCACGCCCCCATGTCTATGTTTCGGGGGCTTGCCGATGACCTGCCCCTTGATACCTGGCTAAATGAGCATATTTTCCCTGCTGAAGCCAGGGACGTAAACCCGGATTCCGTTGCCACCTGGACAACCCATTCCTGCCGGGAGATGCTTTTGGCAGGTATCACAACATGCTGTGACGGGTATTTCCATGAAGCCTTTGTTGCAAAGGCTATGGCCGACTCTGGTATCCGTGCTGTGGCAGCCCAGGGCGTGATTGACTTTCCTGCCCCAGGTGTGCCGGAACCGACTGAAAATATCCAGGCTGCCAAAGCATATATCAATGAAGTCAGAAATTTGTCCAGCCGCTTGAGTCCCTCAGTGTTTTGCCATTCTCCTTATACCTGCTCAAAAGAGACACTTAAGGCTGCCAAAGCCCTTGCCAGAGAAGAAGGAGTGCTCTTCCAAATTCACACGGCAGAAACCCGTTCAGAACCTGATATGATCCAAGGTTGTGACGGACCTTCCGTTGTGTCTTACCTGGATGAATTAAACCTTCTGGATGAAAACACATTGCTGATTCATTCGGTTTGGATAGATGACAATGACATCGAAATAATCAAGGAACGTAAAGCCTCAGTGATCCATTGTCCGGAATCCAATATGAAGCTTGCATCAGGCATTGCTCCAGTGCCCAAAATGCTGGAGGCAGGAATTACAGTCGGGTTGGGTACGGATGGTCCTGCTTCCAACAATAACCATGACCTGTTTTCAGAGATGAATACAGCAGCCAAGCTTCATAAGGTAGCCTGTATGGACCCATGTGTCATGGATGCCCGAACCTGCATGAAAATGGCCACCATAGAAGGAGCAAAGGCTGTGGGGTTAGGCGAGGTAACAGGCTCTATCCGGACTGGAAAGGCTGCAGACATCATTATTGTAAACCGGTCCGGTTATCATATGAAACCCATGTATGATCCATACTCAGGCCTTGTATACGCAGCCCGAGCATCCGATGTGTCCTGGGTATTAGTGG
>JAKSAU010000091.1 GCA_022361535.1 Desulfobacterales bacterium | reverse complement strand
CCTGTCCGAAGATTGCAAGATCGCTTGAGATAGTAGTATCGCAGGCCATACCGATCTCCTGACCGCCAGCTACCCGCATGCCGTTGACCCGGCAGATGGTGGGTTTTTTACAGAAAAGGATGGTGTCTACCATGGTATTGAAAAGGTCCATGTACAGCCCGTATTCATTGGGTCGGGCTGCGTAGTACTCTGCATATTCTTTGGTGTTGCCCCCGGTACAAAAGGCCTTGTTCCCCATAGCTGTGAAAATACAGGCAACCACAGATGAATCTGCAGATGCCCTGTGGAATCCGCCGATCACAGCCTTGACCATATCAGTGGTGTAGGAGTTGTACTGCCTGGGATTGTTCAGGGTGACCCAGGCTGAATAGAGACCTTCAACCGGATTGCCTTTGGGGTCCATGATAGTTTTTTTCTCATACATGACACCTGGGGCTTCATCGGAAAAAAGGTCTTCTGTCCAAAGGTGATGGTCCTTGAGTCCGGATTCACGGGGTAGCCAGCTTAAATCACTCATTTTTCTCTCCTTTTTGTTCTTGAACGAAAACTCACCCATCTGCTTCGTTACTGCACAAAATTAAAACCCTCATGTACGATAGTACACTCCGGTTTTAATTTTGTTTGTGCCTTGCATATAGGCAAGTTTTCATCCAAGTACCTGCTTTTCAGTTATTTAAAATTTCAGTTTGAATCCTACTCTCCAAATGGTTAGGGCACCATAATTGGGCGCTCATTAATCTGCCTGTTGTGGGCCATCTCAAAAACCTCATTGATGTCATCTAAAGGAAATGTCTTTACAAAAGGTTTGAGATCCATTTTACCGTCCAGGATCAGCTTGACCACAGGAGGATAATACTCAGGCAGGCATCCCCAGTTGCCACGCATGGTGGCGTTGAAGGCCATCACATTGGACAGCCTGATATTGACCTTGTCCAGGGTGAATCCCACAACAGAAAGATGGGAGCCGAAGGTCATGAGGCCAAAAGCTGTTTCCTGGCCTGCTGCGGTGCCTGATGTTTCAAATATTTTCAGGCTGGTACGGGCTTTGCCGGTCTCTTTCGCCACGCCAAAGACCTGTTTTTTCAAATCCTTGAATGAAAAGGCCTTAACGTTGAATGTGGCATCCACATAAGATGACAACGCTTCCAGTTTTTGATCGTCAATGTCTATGGCAACCACAGCCGCACCAAAACTTTTGGCCAGAAGGGCACCAAAGCCGCCTACGCCGCCCACACCAATGAATACGGCAAGGTCATCCTCAGTTAGCTTGGCCTCGAGAATCGATTGATAGGGAGTGGTGATGGCATCTGCAACCACGGAAAGATCTGCCAGGGAAAGCCCTGTTTCACCCACTGGTTTCATCTGGTCATCCACCTCAACCCTGCAAAGTTGTTTTGCAGGCACAAGGATATGGCTTGCAAAGCCGCCCTGGATATCATTGCCCGGCATTTTCTGAGCCATACAGATATTACCCATGCCGGTCTTGCAGACATGGCAGTCGCCGCAGGGCATGACTGCCGGAACAATTGCAGCGCCGCCTTCCCAGTCTTCTGCCCCCGGACCTGCGGCCTGAACTGTACCGCTGATCTCATGGCCAAGGGTTAAGGGCAACGGAGATTTTACCGGAACCCCGTCATAAAAGAACCCCAGGTCTGTATGGCAGACCCCGCAACCGCTCACGCTTAACAGGACCTCTCCTTCCCCTGGTTCAGGCAGGGGGGATTCAACCCGCTCAAGGGGTTTGCCGGGCTCAATCATCTGCCAGGATGTCATTGATGTCATGAAGAAACCTCCTTATGGTTATTTTCTTTGTATCTGTATTTTATTTTGCCTGTCCGAATTACTCCTCTTGTTCCATATCGTGGATGAAGCGGTCGTGTCCGTTGAACACCAGGAAGTTGCGCCGCTTGATCCGGGCGATCATGGTGATGCCAAGATCCCTTGCCAGTTCAAGACCCATATGGGTGATACCGGACCTGGAGATGACCACGGGTATGTCCATGAGCGCTGCCTTGATCACAATCTCGGATGTCAGGCGCCCGGTACTGTAAAGCATTTTGCCCTTTCCCTGGATACGTTTCAGCCACATCTGGCCGGCAATGGTATCCAGGGCATTGTGGCGGCCCACATCTTCAATAAAGACCTCGACCTTGTCCTCTTGGCACAGGGCACAGCCATGAACGGAGCCTGCGGCCTTGTAAACGGCATTGTGCTTGGGCAATTCCCTGGAAAGCCTGGCCAATGTGGACTGGTAAACCGTAATTGGCTCTGGTCTTGCTTCATAAAGCTCTTCCATGGTGCAGCCCAAAAGTGTGCCCTGACCGCATCCGGATGTGATGGTCCGCCGGGTCAGCCTGCCCTCGATATCTTGTGAATGTCCAGGGTCCCTGGTTTTGATACGGGCAGATTCGGTGTTCCAGTCGACACATACGGACTCAATATTTTCAATATCTGTGATCAACCGCTGATTACGCAGATACCCCAAGGCCAGTTCCTCTGGATGAGTGCCAAGGGTCATCAGGGTTACGATTTCCCGGTCATCCATAAAAATTGTTAGGGGCTGTTCACCGGCAATATCGACCGTCCGTGAGACGCCGTGGCTGTCAAAGGCGGTTACACTGTGGACCGGCACAAGGCCTTTACAGCTTAATTCCGGGATATAGACCGGGTCCTTTTTTGTCATAAGGGTTAACACCCGGTCTCAGCAGTTTTTCCACTGGGGCCGCCGCTTTTCCTCAAAGCTGTTGATCCCCTCAAGAGTGTCCTGGGTTGTCATAAGCTCGTCCAGAAACATTGCAGAGACGCTTTCCATGGCAGAATCAAGATCCATGTTCAGGTGGCGGTTCACTGCCGCCTTGTTCAGGCGGATGATCAGCGGACTTAAGTACTTCAGTTCCTTGATCAGACCTTCCAGGCCTGCCTCAAACTCCTCGGGTTCAAATAAATCTGATAGAAGCCCCATAGTATGGGCATCTGCTGCTGAATACCTTCGGCCTGTGGTACAGATTTCAATGGCCTTTGACGGGCCAACCAAGCGTGGCAAGCGGACAGCGGCATAAGGGGGCAGAAACCCCAGCTTGATTTCAGGCTGGCCGAAAATGGCAGCAGTGGACGCTGCGATCATATCGCAGGCAATGGCCACTTCCATGCCTCCGCCAAGGCATGCGCCCTGTACCGCTGCAATGGTAGGGACGGCCATGGCATGAATCTGTTTGAGCAGTCCGTCAAAGACCCGGATCATGTCCGGGGCCAGTTCCGGTTTGTGATCTGCCACCTCAACGCCTGCACAAAAGCTTTTGCCTTCTGCCCCGATAACAACTGCCTTAAGATCGTCATCAGCGTTGAGATCGGACAACAGCCCTGTCAGCTCTTCCATCATCTCAATATTAAACACATTGTGGCTGGGCCGGTTGAGAAGGATGCGTGCAATGCCTGCGCCCTGGGTCAGTTTATGAAACTTTAAGTCGGTCATGATACCTCCCTCTTATGGGAATGCCAGAGATTGGGTTAACACATAGGCAGCCTGGAGATAGGATGTGGGACATAAGGGAAAACACTCCTTGCATCCATCACAGGCAACCGCTGCAATTTCCGGTATAAAACTGATTTCCTTGTTCACTCCCCTGCCAACAAATCCCAAGGCATGGGCCCCTTTGACCTCTTCGCAGTACCGGACACACAGGCCACAATGGATGCAAAAAGAAGGGTCCGCATCAAAGCGGTCCGCGACAGCGCCATACTCCGAGGCATAAGTCTTGAGCTGGGGGGCGTCCGGGGCATGGGCCATGAGCAATTCCAAAATGGTCTTTCTGATCCTGTCCACTTTCTTAGAGCGGGTTTTAACAACAAGGCCCTGTGCCACAGGATATACACAGGAGACCACCAATTGGGTCCGGCTGCCTTGTGTCACTTCAACAATACAGAGGCGGCAGCCGCCGAACGGGACCAGTTTGTCATGGTGGCAGAGAGTCGGAATCTCGATCCCGGCAGACTGGGCTGCCTCAAGCACTGTCATTTCAGGACCTGCTTCAACGCTAACACCATCGATGTCTAAAAGAATCTGGGTCATTTTACCTGCTCTTTTCTTAATGTTCTCTCTTCTTCCGGTATAGGGGAAGGTACCGGCTCACCTGATATTTTATAAACCGCAGAGAATTTCTCCGGGCAGACATCCAGACAGGTACCGCACCTGGTGCATTTATCCTGGTCCACCACATGGATGGTCTTTTTGGCCCCGTCAATGGCATCAGCAGGGCATTTTCTCATGCAGATCATGCAGGCCCGGCATTTATCCGGATCAATCACAAAGGAGATCAGATCCTTGCAAGAAAGTGCCGTGCAACGGTTGTCCCGGATATGGGCATCATACTCATCCCTAAAATACTGCAAGGTGCTTAAAAAGGGATTGGGCGCACTTTTGCCCAGGGCGCACAATGAGGCCTCTATGGCTGTTTCAGAAAGGGCCTCAAGGGTTTCGATATCCCCTTCTTTGCCTTTTCCTTTGGTGATGTCGGTGAGGATGCGGTGCATCTGGCGCAGTCCTTCCCGGCAGGGAACACACTTGCCGCAGGACTCGTCCGTAAGAAATTCAATAAAATACCTGGCCACGTCCACCATGCAGGTATCTTCATCCATGACAATCATGCCGCCGGACCCCATCATGGAACCGATCTGTGACAACTCGTCAAACCCCACAGGCAGATCCAGGTGTTCGGCCGGGATGCACCCGCCAGAAGGGCCGCCTGTCTGAACTGCTTTGAACGCCTTGCCTTTTGGGATGCCACCGCCGATGTCAAAGATGATATCCCGCAGGGGAATGCCCATGGGGACCTCTACCAATCCGGTGTTATTGATCTTTCCCACCAGGGAGAATATCTTGGTGCCTTTGGAAGATTCAGTACCCACACTGGCAAACGCAGCGCCCCCTTCATTGATGATCAAAGGTATGTTGGCCCAGGTCTCCACATTGTTCAATACTGAGGGTTTTTCCCAAAGGCCTTTGATATTGGACCGGATATACTTGGGCCTGGGCTCTCCCACCCGGCCTTCCAGGGCTGTCATTAATGCCGTGGATTCGCCGCAGACAAAAGCACCTGCTCCCTGGTGAACAAATACGTCAAAACTAAATCCTGATCCCAGGATATTTTCCCCCAAAAGTCCCAGTTCCCTGGCCTGATCAATGGCTAAAGTAATGTTTTCCACGGCCAGAGGATATTCCTGGCGGACATAAACATACCCTTCCTTTGCGCCGATGGCATAGCCGCCGATAATCAGGCCCTCAAGGATGGCATGGGGGTTGCCCTCAAGCAGCGCCCTGTCCATGAAAGCACCGGGGTCTCCTTCGTCCGCATTGACAATCACGTATTTGACAGGATCGTCGGCATTTTTTGAGCCTTCCCATTTGATACCGGCTGGAAAGCCTGCACCACCTCGCCCCCGAATCCCGGATATTTTGACTTCTTCTAAGACCTCGGTGTCGGTCATGTCGGTGAGCGCCTTTCTTAAGGCTGAATAACCGCCGATGGTAAGATAATCGTTAATGCGCTTGGAATCGATCCGGGTATTGGCTGAAAGTAAGGTTCGCTGCTGGTTTTTGTAAAAAGGAATCTCGGATTCACATTTGGCTTTGCTACCGTCGCCTGGATCGGTATAAAGAAGCCGGTCAACTACCTGCCCCTGTTTCAAGGTCTGGGTAACAATCTCCGGGACATCCTCTGCCGTTACTTTAAGATAGCAAATTTCCTGCGGATAGATCACCACCACAGGTCCCTGCTCGCAGAATCCGGGGCACCCGGTTCCCTTTGTATTCACTCCTGTGTTCAAACCTTGGCTTTCAATCTCCGACTCAAAAGCTGCAATTACCTGATCTGCACCCGAGGCAATACAGCCGGCACCTGCGCAGACAGATACAAAGGGCGTTTCCGGATCCTGTTTGGAGAGGACCTGATCTCTTAAAGTTTCCAATGCTTCAGGGCTGGTCAACTCGGTCATAATCTTTACCTGTTCTTAAATGTCTGTACCCTTTGTT
>JAKSAU010000516.1 GCA_022361535.1 Desulfobacterales bacterium | reverse complement strand
TTCTTAGGATCTATAAGAATAAAGGTGATGTGGTGGTGGAAATCGAAGACAACGGTCCTGGCATGGAAGAAGAGGTTCGTAAAAGGGTTTTTGAACCCTTTTTCACCACTAAGCCTGTGGGCAAGGGAACCGGTCTTGGTCTATCCGTCTCGTATTTTATCGTAACAGACAACCATAAAGGGAAGATGAATGTGGTATCTTCTCCGGGTAAAGGCGCTAAATTTATCATCCATCTGCCTGCTGCCTGATTTCTCTTTCAAAAAAACTCTCCTTGACAAAGATTGTTTCTAAATATAGAAACAAATGGTATGTTTCTTTGCGTAGAAACGCTGTGCGGTAATTCCACCGGATACCTAATTACTTGAGGGAGAGCGATATCATGCAGACTAAAATTTTTTTGAATGAAGATGAAATTCCCCGCCAATGGTACAATCTTGCTGCAGACCTGCCAGGTACCATAAATCCGCCACTGGGCCAGGACGGAAACCCCATCAGTCCTGACATGCTGGCAGCGGTATTCCCCATGAACCTCATTGAACAGGAGGTATCCCAGGAACGGTGGATCGATATTCCCGAAGGAATCCTTGACCTGCTGTACAGGTGGCGCCCCTCTCCATTACACAGGGCCATTCACCTGGAAAAGGCCCTGGATACCCCCGCAAAGATTTTTTATAAAAATGAGAGTATTTCTCCTGCCGGCAGCCATAAGCCAAATACAGCAGTTGCCCAGGCATGGTACAATAAAGAGTTCGGTATCAAGCGCCTGACAACAGAAACAGGTGCAGGGCAGTGGGGATCAGCTCTTTCCTATTCCTGTGCATTGCTCGGGTTAGAATGCAAGGTGTTCATGGTCCGGGTCAGTTTTGACCAAAAACCATTTAGAAAAGTGCTCATGCAGACCTGGGGCGGCAAATGTGTACCCAGTCCTTCCGAGGAAACTCAAGTGGGTAGGGAAATTTTAGAGCAGATGCCGGATACGCCAGGCTCTTTAGGCATTGCTATTTCAGAGGCCATTGAAGCTGCGGTTGGTGATGAAACCGGCGAAACCCGGTATTCTTTGGGTTCGGTACTCAATCATGTCATGCTTCATCAGACCATCATCGGCCTGGAAGCCAAAAAACAGTTGGAAAAGGCTGGAATAAAAAAGGTGGATACGGTGATCGGTTGTGCTGGCGGCGGGTCAAACTTTGCCGGCTTAGCGTTTCCCTTTACCCTGGATAAGATTAATGGGGATGATATAGAGATCATTCCTGTTGAACCGGCTTCCTGCCCCACATTAACAGCCACTTCGTTCTCCTATGACCATGGAGACGTGGCCAAAATGACACCCATGCTGCCCATGCATTCTCTTGGGCATAAATTTATACCGGCTCCTATCCATGCAGGTGGTTTGCGGTATCATGGTATGGCTCCCCTTGTTTCTCATGCAGTTGAAGCAGGGCTTATGGATCCTATAGCCATTAAGCAGCTGGAATGCTATGAGGCAGGTCTGTTGTTTGCCAGAACAGAAGGGCTGCTGGTGGCTCCGGAGACCTGCCATGCAGTGGCTGGTGCGATACGCTCTGCTAAGCAGGCAAAAGAAGAAGGCAAAGAAAAAACCATTATTTTCAACCTGTCCGGACATGGTCTCATGGATTTGAACGGGTATGAAAAATATATGGCAGGGGAGCTGCAGAACATTGCCTTATCCGCACAAGATGTCGAGGAATCAAGAAAAATAAGTCTTGAAGGACATCCTATACCCAAGATTTGATGCTTGAGCATCATTGCTATTTACCGGGTTGTGCCTGTTAACAGGCACAACCCGGTCTTTTTGTTTTTCTAAGGTAGTCCTATGTGCCAGTTGAAAAACTGAGATTAGAATAAAAGGGAAAATAAGGCCATCGCCCACAGAATTCCTGCAAGGGCAAGGGTGATGAAAACAGCCGCACTGCCCATGTCTTTTGCCCGGCCGGCCAGCTCATGATACCCAGGGGATGTCATATCCACGATTGCTTCAAGGGCAGAGTTGAGCAGTTCAACGATCAATACCAGCGCGGTAGCAAAAAAGAGCAGTCCTTTCCAGAAAATGGATAAGGGAAGAATGATCAGTAATATCACTGCCACAGCAACAAGACCGAGTTCCTGTCTGAAAGCTGCCTCGTTGGAAGCAGCATATCTTAAGCCTTTTAGAGTATATAAAAAAGCCGCCCATACTCTTGCCAAACCGGTTTTAGGTGCAGGTTTTGTATTCATATCCCCTGCCTATCAATTCCATGGTTTCCTGTAAAGTCTTAACGGTAAATAAACAAAGTATCTTACTTACATCTGTTGAGGAGGGGATTTGGATCGTACTGCAAAGAGAAGGTATTTATCAGTTGTTTGGGTAAAATAGTACATATATTTCTTGACAATTCCTTTGCTCAAAAATACAGTAATTCTATTTTTAATACAGAAAAATCGCCTTATGCGATGCTTTTTATGCTTTCAACCGGATACGATCCTAATCCGGTTCTAATATCAAACCGGGAAGCAGTGTTCCGTGCTGCATCCCGAATTTCCAAGGAGGGTGCATGAAAAGAGTCAAGGATCTCAAGCTGAGCATCAAGTTGATAATTGTTGGGATGATAGCCGTGGTGATACCTA
>JAKSAU010000499.1 GCA_022361535.1 Desulfobacterales bacterium | reverse complement strand
TCCCATTTCCTCTTTAATACTGGCAAGGGCATCTTGAATATTGGGCGCCCGAAAAATTTTCTTATTCATCTTTCAAACTTACCTTTCCAACGGCCTGGAGATTGATGTCATCCACTATTTCTGCGTGGGATACCACAAATACCGTGGCAAGAGAAGACTCGATCAGTCTTCGAACATGACGGCGCAGGGTAGGCGCTGTCATGAGAACAGGCTGGGTATTT
The DNA here is from genome assembly GCA_022361535.1 of Desulfobacterales bacterium. The sequence goes on along the minus strand of JAKSAU010000499.1, from coordinate 2,902 downwards.
AAGGCCAGCAGCTTTTCCACCTGTTTTGAAATGGCCCCGACAAGCTCCCCGATCAAGGTCGGGTCAAGAGCAAGGTAGGAACCATGTTCAGTTCGTTTAATATTCTTTGACAAGAGCTCTTCAAGTTTCCTGTCCAACGTCATGACCTGAAGCACCTTGCCTTCCTGTAGATAAGGCGCCAACATACCTTTGGCAATACGCTGGCGTACATATTCGGTGAGCAGGTCGGGATCCTTTCCTGCAGGGGCAAAATCAGCCAGGGTCTCTACAATTGTGAGCAGATCCCTGATGGAAATCCGTTCTCTGAGAAGGTTCTGAAGAACCTTTTGGACAACACCGACACTCAAAATATTGGGTACAAGTTCTTCCACTGCTTTGGGACTGGTTTTTGCCAGGTTGTCTAAAAGATGCTGGACATCCTGGCGACCTAAGAGTTCATGAGCATTGCTTCTCACAATTTCCGTCAAATGGGTGGCAATCACCGTGGAATTATCTACAACCGTATATCCGGCAAACTTAGCTTCTTCTTCCCTGTCTACAGGAATCCACAAGGCCGGCAGTTTAAAAGCAGGCTCTATGGTTTCAAGGCCCTCAATTTTCTGGGCTACGCCGCCCGGATCCATGGCCAGGTAATGGTTGACCATAAGTTCTGCACCAGACGCTTCAACCCCTTTAATCATCAACCGGTACTGGGCCGGGTTCAGGTTCAGGTTATCCCTGATATGGATAGGAGGAATGATAATACCCATTTCTGTAGCGAACTGCCGCCGGATCGCCTTGATCCGCCCCAACAGGGTTCCGTCCTGCTGTTTATCCACCAATGGAATCAACCCATATCCCACCTCCAGCTCAATGGTATCAAGTGTAAGCAGGTGATCTACATCCTCTGGCTGGCCGGAAGGCTCTTCAGCTTCTGCTTCTGCTTCAACAAGTGCTTTTTCTTCTTCAACTTCCGCTTCCCTTAAAAAATACCAGGCAAGCGTCCCTAAAGTTAGTCCCAAGGTCATGAACGGGATTGACGGAAGCCCCGGGATAAGTCCCATGCAAAAAATGATTACCGACCCCACCAGAACTGGTGTAGAGCTTGACAGCAGATGTTTGGCAAACTCTTTTCCCATTTTGGCTTCGGCCCCGGAACGGGACACCAAAAGACCAGCTGCCGCAGATATAAGCAGGGCCGGGATCTGGGAAACCAGGCCGTCACCAACAGTGAGCAAGGTGTAATTGCTCAATGCTTCGGAAAGCTCCATCCCCTGCTGAACCACACCAATGACAAAACCTGCGCCAATATTGATCAGGGTAATAATAATACCTGCAATGGCATCCCCTCGAACAAACTTGGACGCACCGTCCATGGCACCGTGAAATTCCGATTCCCTGGCAATCGCGGCCCTGCGTTCACCGGCTTCGACCTCGTCAATCATACCGGCATTAAGATCTGCATCAATGGCCATCTGCTTTCCGGGCATGGCATCCAGGGTAAACCGGGCAGCGACTTCTGCAATACGGCCTGCACCCTTTGTGATAACCATGAAGTTTATCAACACGAGAATGATAAAGATAATAAGGCCTACCACATAGTTACCGCCTACAACAAAGGAACCAAATGACATGATAATGGCACCGGCCGCCTGAGGGCCTTCACTGCCGTGAAGCAGGATAAGCCTTGTGGAAGCCACATTCAACGACAGCCGGAACAATGTCAACATCAATAAAAGTGATGGAAAAATACTGAATTCCAAAGGCGTTTTGGTATACATGGTGGTGATGAGCACGACGATGGCAAAGGAAATATTCAATGCCAGGAAAAAGTCCAGAATCATGGGATGAAGCGGCAGAACCATGGCCATGAGAATGCCTATAAAGGCCAAGATCATTAAAATATCTGATGATTCTTTCCTCAGGCCGGCTAAAATGCCGATGTTTTCTTCTGCCATTTATACCCCGTATGATTGAGTTCTTGACACCTGGGTGTCAAAAAATTGTCGTTTATTTGTATGGTTGTGCCTCGCCGTTTTTCAAGCGGTATACATATGCCAGCAGTTCTGCCACGGCTTTGTAATATTCCAGGGGAACTTCCTGGCCGATATCTACTAATCTATACAAATTCCGGGCCAGAGGTTTGTCTTCAACCAGCGGAACATCATTTTCCCTGGCAATACGACGGATATTGGCAGCTATTGAGCCTGCTCCTTTTGCGACTACCATGGGCGCATCCATTTTTGTATTATCATATTTTAATGCCACAGCCAGCCGGGTCGGGTTGGTCACGACAACATCTGCCTCCGGTACCTCTGCCATCATACGCTTTCTGGCAGCTTCCATCTGAAGCTGGCGGATCCTGGATTTTACTGCCGGGTCACCCTCGGTTTGCTTGCGCTCATCCTTTACCTCTTTTTTTGTCATTTTCTGTTCGTCTAAAAATTTCCATTTCTGGTAGGCATAATCCAGTAGGGCAACGACTATCATGACCAGACAGACCTTGATAAAGATCCAGAAGGATTCAATCAAAAGAAAAAGAAGAATCTGTGCTACGCTGTTGTCATAGAGTTTTACAATTTGAGATAATGTCCCCTTGGTCACAAGATAGCAGACAAGAGAAATAACACCGACCTTAACAAGGGATTTGACAAACTCCACAACCGCCCGGGATGAAAATTTCTGCTTAAACCCGTTGATGGGATTGAGCTTGGACATCTTGGGTTCAATCGCTTTCCATGAAATTGCAAATCCCACCTGAGCCACATTTGAAATCAGGGCCACAACATAAACCGCTGCAAATACGGGCAGGCACATTAAAAACATTTTTTTGAGGTGAAACCCCAAAAGCGAAATGAGATCCAGGGGGTTGAGTTCCGGAGCCTGCTCGAAATGGAAATTAAAATGAAAGACTTCTACCGTA
>JAKSAU010000075.1 GCA_022361535.1 Desulfobacterales bacterium | reverse complement strand
CGCATAAACCGGACATGGCAGCATAAGTGTGAAGCACGATCTGGCGGTGGCTGAAAAAGACCCCTTTGGGCAAGCCTGTTGTGCCGGTGGTATAAAAGGTTGTGGCCATTGTGTTTTCATCAAAATCAGGAAAATCATAAATCGGTTCAGTATCGGACATCAGGGCTTCGTATTCTCCGGCAAATTCAATGCTGGATTGGGGTGTATCAGAACTGTCCGTTAGAGCTACCACCTGTTTTACTGTCTCAAACCGGTCTTTTACTTGTTCTAAAAGGGGCAAAAATTCTTCATTGACCAGGATCACATCATCTTCGGCATGGTTAATCGTATAAATGAGCTGTTCAGGAGTCAGCCGGATATTGATAGTATGAAGCACTGCCCCCATCATGGGTACGGCAAAAAAGCACTCCAGGTAACGGTGAGAATCCCAGTCCATGACTGCCACGGTGTCACCTGGACGCACGCCTAAGCGGGTCAGCATCGCAGCCAGTTGTTTGACGCGTTGTCCAAAATCTTTGTATGTGTATCGCTTCTGGTCCCGGTAAATGATTTCCTGGTCCGGGGAATATATCAAGGGGGTATCCAACAGATTTTTGATGAGCAAAGGATAGTTGTAGGCGTCCTTTGTCGGGCTGATCAGTTTGGTTTTAATAGTACTCATGAAAGGTCCTTTCTATTGTTAAGTTAATTGGTGTTATGCTTTTTCAGCAGCCGGAGTGGGTTTGACAATTCCCGGAATTCTCTGGGCCAAAAGGAGCAAGTAAAGACCGATACCCACACCCATGCCCCAGGCCGGACCGAATTTGGCAATGACCATGCCTACGAAAAAGGCATAGCCCTGGGCGGCAGGAGTCTTGACCATGGAAATGGCAATATAGGCACAGGCAAATCCCGTAAGAATCAGGGTAATGGACAGGGCAACAGCCAGAAGGGGCTTCATGAACGTGACCACCGGTACCAGGAAGATGAGTATAAATGCCGGCCAGTACCAGTTAAAAGTGCCTGTGAAAAAGGAGTCCATGTTCTCCCGCCCGGATTTATACCGCTCAGTTAAAAATACATGTACCCCGGTCCAGATGGGCCCGTGAAGGGGGATAAACGGTCCTGCGGTCAGCAGATGCCCCATGTTTCTTATAAACAAAATGATATGGGAACGGGTGTTGTCTGCTTCCAGTTTTTCATCGGCTCTTGTTTCCCCGGCCTGTTCAATGAGGGTGGAGCCCAGCACCAGGTCTCCGAAGATGAAAATATAGATCATCAAGGCTAAAGGAAAGGCGTTGATATAGGTGTCAAGCTGGGGCCATCCAATCGAAAAAGGAGAAACGGATTTGACATAGGCCATGATCTGGGGAATGTGAAAACCCATTTTAATGTCAAAGGATATTTCACCGGCCATGGGACCCACGACAGCTGCGACCAGAAACCCGACCAGGAGAGCCATGGAGCCTAAGAGGTTTAATACCCGGTTTTTTTGTTTGGCTTTGGTGAACCATATGGAGAACATGAGTAAAAAGACCACACCCCAGACGATTGGAAGAGTTACGGGCATTTGGG
>JAKSAU010000999.1 GCA_022361535.1 Desulfobacterales bacterium | reverse complement strand
GTGACAAAAACAAGAAAGGCAAAAACAATGATCATATCGCTGGTCAATACAGCATATTCCATAATGTCACCTGTGCCGTTTTTTTTGCCGGCCATCGTTTTGGCCGGTGTCACCTTGAAATCGTCTTATGGTTCAATAATTCGATCAGGATGGGTAAATACGGCAAAGTTGCTGGGCCTGACAAATCCCACAATAGTCATGCCCATTTCTTTGGCCAAAAGTATGCTTTGGTGGGTTGGTGCCCCCCTTGAGGCAATAACAGGAATCGACATCCGCCTTGCTTTATGGAGAATTTCAGATGACACCCGGCCGGTTCCGAGCAGGACAAGATTATTGGTATCTGTTTTTTCCATAAGCAAGGTTCCGATGACCTTGTCCACGGCATTGTGCCGGCCGATATCGTCAATATGAAATTCGGGCATGGCATTATCAATGCTGACAGCAACAGAGTGTACCCCACCTGTACTTTTGTGTAAGGCGGAGCATTTGGCCAACCAACCCATGGCATTGATTATGACTTGTCCGCTGATACGTGCATCGGTTTCAATTGGGTGGCGGGCTGCCAACTCCATCATGGAGGTGTACATCACGCCTTTACCGCATCCTGAGGTATAAACCCGCTGTCCTAAAAGCTCCGGGTCTGTGAAATCTTTGACATCTACATCAACCCGCCATTTTTTTTCATCACAGTCCCAGTCGAGAATATCGTCAGCAGACCGGATCATGCCTGATGTAAAAAGAAATCCATAGGTATACGCCTTTAAATGAGAAGGGGTACACATGAGTGTGGCCATCTCATGGCCGTTAACAACAAAGGTCAAAGGGATTTCAACAGCAACCCGGCTTTCTTCCGATTTTAGTTTGCCTTCCCGATATCGGGTGATGGGGATTGGGATCTCTTCTCCAAATGGGATGTCAGTGGTCACAGCATTTCCTTTTCGAAGTCAGTTTTGTTTAATCTACCATCCATTAACAGGGTTTGCAAATATTGAAACCCGGGCATCTTGAGTAAAGAGTTGCATCTTCATATTGACCGTTTGGGTGGTGACATGGCATATTTAAACCTAACCCGTATCTAAATCAAATCGTAACTAAAATTATTCTAGTGCATGATGACACTTAACTTAAGGGAATTTAGGTCCTCACGACCTCATGGCAGGTGAATATATATGACTCGCAGGTTGATCATTCTATGGACCAGCCTTCTTTGGCTAACCGCCTTACCCTGGATAGGGCAAAGTTCGGCTCAAACGCCTACTGGAATCTATTCAGGGGATACAAGTAAAGGGGAAATGGTTTTTGCTGTAAATCATTCCGGATGCCGATTTTGCAACAGGGTTTTGAGCTTGGTATATACAGAGGCATTCAGACAGCTTGGATATAAGTTCTCCTACACCCTTTATCCGCTGAAGCGGTCCCTTATGGAGTCCAATTCCGGTAGAATTGGCGGTGAGACAGCCAGAATGAAATTTACACCTGGCATAAAAAAAACATACCCGAACTTGATACAGGTAGAAGAGACCATATGGGAGAGTGTGGTCTCGGTTTATTCTGACAACCCGGATATCAGTATTGATGGGTGGGATAGTTTAAAAAACTATGCGTATCTTGGTATCGGATATCGCAGGGGAAATCTTTTCGCTGAAATGATGCTCAAACAAAAGGGGTTTTCCCCCAAACATCTCATTGAGACGACGGATGTCAAACAAGGCCTGAGAATGCTTGCGTCCGGTCGGATTGGTATATTCCTGGATGCTGATGCCGTTATTGAAGGAACGTTAAGGGAGAATGAATTCAGGGGATCAACAATTGAAAAGGCCTGTACACTGGACCGGTTACCCCTTTATCCTTATCTGCATAAAAAATACGCTAATCTGGTACCGGCACTTGGGTCTGTTTTAAAGCAGATGAAAGAGGATAAAACGTTTGACCGGTTTATTAAACAGGCCCAGGATGAAGTTTTTTCAGGTGCCCGGGCCATCACGCTTGCGACAGGACACTGGCCGCCATTTACAGGAAAGGACCTTAAGTCATATGGTACGGCTGCAGATATTGTATCGAGAGCTTTTGCCCTTGAAGATTACCAGGTTTCATTTTTATTTTGGCCCTGGATGAGGGGGTTCAAATCTGCACAGACCGGTCAAGTTGACGGCTCAATTCTCTGGCGCCGGACCAGGGAGCGGGAAAAATCATTTTATTTCAGCGATCCTGTGATCTCTGTGAATGTTGTTCTATTTCACCTAAAATCCATGCCCTTTAACTGGAAAACAATTCAAGACCTGGAGCGATACCGTTCCGGTGTGGTCAACGGCCTCAAGTACCAGGATGAGTTTGATGCAAAAGTTAACTCAGGGGAACTGTTGGCGGAAACGGTTACCTCCCAGGAGATCAATTTTATGAAGCTGCTTAAAGGCAGGGTTGATTATACTCCGGTTATCCTTGAAAACGGATATGCGACTTTAAAGTCAATGTTTTCTCCGGAAACCGTGGATATGTTTACCCACCATCCCGTGCCGCTTGCCAGGCACAAGCTGTATCTTATTTTGTCGCGCAAGGTAAGAGGAAATCAACAAGTCATTTCAGATTTTAATCAAGGCTTGTTCCGGTTAAATAAAGCAGAGAGGTAAGATAACGCAGGGAAATTGTTTAAACCATCAATCCTTCCTGCGGCAATGATAATTAATCTGCTCCGTAGGTTTTCCGATACGCTTCTATTTTTTCTTTCATGGCGTCATCCAGTACAACCTTGCCGTTGATTTCACGGTTGTGGAGAAAATCGATGATTTCCGTAATGGTGACAATAGCAAAGATAGGAATACCTAAAATGTCAGCCACTTCCTTTAAAGCATTTTTATCGGTCTTGCCTTTTTCCTGCCGGTTGACGCTGATCACAATGCCGGCAACCGCTGGATTGTTGCAGTTTTTTAAAACCTCAAGGGATTCCCTGATGGCTTTACCGGAGGTGATCACATCGTCAATCAGTATAAGTCGTTTGTCAGAAGATAACGGCATGCCCACAACTGCACTGGCATCTCCGTATGTTTTGGCTTCTTTGCGGTTGAATACGTAGCCTTTGTCAATGCCTTCGTCAGCCAGAGCTGTTGCTGCAGTAATACATAAAGGGATGCCTTTATATGCCGGACCATAGATTCCGTCAAAATCATCCTTGAAATGTTCCTGGACGGCTTTTGCATAATACGTCCCCAGTTTTTTGATCTTTGTTCCGGTATCAAACATGCCGGTGTTGATAAAATAGGGTGCAATCCTGCCGCTTTTAAGTTCAAATTCCCCGAATTTTAGGGCATCACACTGGACCAGGAATTCAATGAATTCTTCTTTGTAGCTCATTTGAGTATCCTTAAACTATCATATAAACGGTTGGCCGGGTATAAAAGGCATTTTATTTAAATTAGGGCTATTGACACCGCCAGGAGGCATACTCCTCCAGGGGTACGGGCTGGCCGGTTTTTAAAAGTGCCCGGGTATTGAAGTCTTCCATGGATCTAAGGCTTTGGGAAGAAAACACAGGGCCATCCTTGCAAACCACCTGGCTGTCGCAGACGCAGGCGCCGCAGACACCGAATCCGCATCTCATGTAGCGCTCAAGCGATACCTGGCAGGGGATATTGTGTGTTTCGCAAATCTCAAATACCTTAGCCATCATGATTTCCGGACCACAGGCATAGACCATGTCCAGGTGGGCAGGTGTCGAATTTTCTTTGCTTTCAGCAATAATCTGGCGGGCAAGGATTTCCTGCTCCAGAACATCAGTAACAAATCCTTTATGGCCTTTGGACCCGTCGTCAGTACAGACTTTACGATGGGTGGAAAACCGGTCAGGGTAGAGCAGAAATTCCTTTGACCGGGCACCATGGATTAGCAATAGTTCCTTGTTGCCATAAGCTTCCAAAGCTTCTATTAGAGGTGCCAGCGGAGCCATGCCGCAGCCGCCTGCCACCACAGCGATTTTTTGCTTGGTGCTGATGTTGAATCCATTGCCAAATGGGCCTCTGATACCGATTTTATCCCCAGGGTTAAGGGAAACAGCTTTTTTTGAGAAAATGCCTTTGGCCTCTACAGTGATGCCGAACCGGTCAGGGCTGTGATGGGAGATGGTATAGGGTTTTTCATCCACCCCCGGTATCCAGACCATGATGAATTGTCCGGGTTTAAAATCAATGGAAAAGTCTACAAACAGGGTGGCAAAGGTTGAACTATGGGCCTCTTTTTGGGCCACTTCAACCATAACCGGTCTTAAATCAGTTATCATATTTCCTCCCTGTGGGCTGCGCCCCGGATCTGGTCAATTCTGGTATCGTGATCAGCCAGCCAGGTCTCAAGCTCTTTATTCACCTTGTTAAATACGGTGATGCCCCTGTACCGGACTGCTGTACCAATACCTACCAGGCTTGCGCCGGCCATGATAATTTCAACCGCATCTTCACCGGTACTGATGCCGCCAAGCCCGATGATGGGTATGGATACGGCTTTATAGATGTCATAAACGCATCGCACGGCAATGGGTTTGATCATGGGGCCTGAAAGCCCGCCTTTTTTAAAGGCCAATACAGGCATCCTGGATTCAATATCAATGACCATGCCGGGCCCAGCCGTGTTAATGGCACAGATGGCATCAGCACCGCCATCCTCACACGCCTTGGCAATGGCGCCAATATCCGGGGCCGCAGGGGTCAGTTTGGCAATCAGGGGGACATCAATGACTTTTTTGACAGCTGAGACCACAGCATGTGAAGATTCAGCATTAACCCCGAAAATCATCCCGTGCTTTTCTGAATTGGGGCAGGAGATATTCAGTTCGATAAAATCAGGACCCTTGGCGCAGACAAATTCTGCCACGCGGACAAATTCATCCACGGACCCGCCGTAGATACTCGCGTTAACAGGAAATTTCCGGGAGGCAAGCTCCTGCCACTCCTCTTCCATGTTCTCATATCCCGGGGTGGGCAAACCCACGGCATTTATCATGCCTTCTCCCAAGTCAATGACAGTGGGGTTTTTGTGGCCTTCTCTGGGGGCAGGGCCAATGGACTTCATGGTGGGCAGGCCGCAGCCGTTTTCCCAAACCCGCTCCAAAATAGCCTTATTATTACCAAGAACCCCCGAGGCAAGCACCAGGGGGGTCTTTAGAGATGTACTTAAAAAGTCAGTCTGCATATTAAATTTCCCCTTGTAAAATCGAGGGCCTGTCTACCATGAACAACGATTTTTGGCAACCCGGTCTTGGCACATCAGCAAGGCTTAAACACTTATATTAGGTATCCAGGTTCGTTTGTCCTTAGAAAAAGGCATCAGGCGTATTTTGGAAAAATACGGCAGCCGTTTCTAAGGATAAACGAGCCGTCAGCTATATATGTGATCGCTCACAAGCAGATCAGCTGAACTTGTCGTAATGGATCATATCATCTTCTACACCAAGATCGTACAGTGCATCGATAACCGCATCCACCATAGGCGGTGGACCACACAAGTAATATTCGATTTCAGTGGGATCCTCGTGGTTGCAAAGATAAGCACTGCACAGATGGGTATGTATGAAGCCGGTCATCCCGTCCCAGTCGTCTTCCTTTTCAGGACTGGACAAAGAGACATAATACTTAAAGTTTTTGAACCGCTGTTCAAGATCCTTGAAATCTTCATCATAAAACATTTCTTTTTTGGATCTGGCGCCGTACCAATAGGTAATCTTCCTGCCGGAATCAATGCCGTCAAGCTGGTGAAAAATATGGGAGCGCAACGGAGCCATGCCAGCCCCTCCGCCTATAAAGCACATTTCCCGGTCTGTATCCTGGGCCATAAAATCCCCGTAAGGGCCGGATATGGTCACCTTGTCGCCCGGCTTTAAGCCGAATACATAAGAAGAACCAAATCCAGGAGGGATACCGGCCGTACCTGGCGGCGGCGTGGCGATCCTGACATTGAGCATAAGAATTTGGTTATCATAGGGGGGGTTGGCAAGAGAGTAAGCCCTGAAACCTGGTTTAATTCCTTTGGCCGTCAATTCCATCAGGTTGTATTTTTTCCACTCACTGACATATTGGCTCTGGATATGGAAGTCTTTGAAATTGAGGTCGTATTCCGGCACGTCAATCTGGACATAGGCCCCGGCTTCAAAATCAATGGGTTCCACCGGCCGGAGCACAAGCTCCTTGATAAAAGTGGCCACATTATCATTTGAGATAACTTCGGCATCCACTTTTTTAATGCCGAATATGGATTCGGGCACCTCAATGGCCATATCTTCTTTTACCTTGAGCTGGCAGGAAAGGCGTGTGCCTGACAGTTTTTCCTTTCGGCTTAAGTGTGAAAGCTCCGTGGGCAGAATGCTGCCGCCGCCCTCGCTGACTTTACACTTGCACATGCCGCAGGAGCCGGAACCACCGCAGGCTGAAGGCAGGAAAATGTCACTGTTGGACAAGGCTGAAAGCAGAGTAGGACTGCCGGATACTTTGAGCGAGTCCTCGTTTTTACCGTTGATTGTGATCTCATGTTCTCCCTGGGTGGTTACCCGGGCTTCCACAAATAGGAGTACCATTACCAGGATACCGATAACTGCTGTAAAGACCAGGATGCTGATGAGGTAAATCAAGAAATCGTCCTCCTTTAAAGGGTAATGCCTGAAAACATCATAAAGGTCATGGCCATGAGGCCTGCAATGATCATGGTGAACCCAAAGCCTTGAAGACCCTCAGGTACATCTGAATACCTGGCCTTTTTCCTGATGGCTGCCATGGAAACAATGGCCAGCATCCATCCGGTACCTGAACCTGCACCAAATACAATGGATTCAATAAAGGTATGGTTGCGTTCAACCATGAACAGACTGGTTCCCAAAATGGCACAGTTTACGGCGATCAAGGGTAAAAAGACCCCCAAAGTTGCGTAGAGCAATGGCGAATACCGGTCAATAACCATTTCAACCGCCTGGACCATTGCAGCGATTACGGCAATAAAGGTGATAAATTTTAAAAAGCTTAAGTCAAGATCCGGGAATCCCATCCAGGACAGGGCCCCTGGTGCCAGAAGACCGTGATAGATGATCCAGTTGACAGGGCTTGTGACCGTGAGAACAAAAATGACGGCAAAACCTAAACCCGTAGCGGTTTCCACGTTTTTTGAAACCGCAATAAAAGAACACATGCCTAGAAAATAGGCAAGAAGGATATTGCCGATAAAGACTGAGTTGATAAACAGACTAAACAGATCGCCCATGGTTGCTCCTTATCTTTTCTCGCTTGAAATGCCGGGCAGAGAGTTTTTCAGCCAGACCAGAAGACCAATAATGAAAAATGCGCCGGGGGCCAGGACCATCAATCCCATGTCCTGGAACCCTAAATCATACATAAACTGCGGGACAACGGAAAATCCTAAAAATTTGCCTGAGCCAAGCAGTTCCCTGAAAAATGCAACAAGCACAAGGATCATTCCATACCCAAGTCCGTTGGCAATCCCGTCCATAAAAGAGTCTATGGGAGGGTTGGCCATGGCATAGGCTTCGGCCCGGCCTAAAACGATACAGTTGGTGATGATCAGTCCCACAAAGATGGATAATTGTTTGGAAATGTCATAGAAAAATGCCTTGAGTATCTCGTCGGTCACGATAACCAAAGAGGCAATAACTGCCAGTTCCACGATAATCCTTATATTTGACGGAATATGCTTTCTCATGGAAGAAATGATCAATGATGAAAAGGCACATACCAGGGTCAGTGCAATGGCCATGACAACGGCTGTGGACATTTTTACTGTTACGGCCAGGGCTGAGCAAATCCCCAGGACCTGGTAAGCAACCGGATTTTCCTTCCAGATGCCCTTTACAAGAATGTCATAATATTCGCTTTTGGATTTGAGCATGTCACACCTATATTATTCGTTGTGCTGGGTCGCAGTATCTGTATTGCCCGGTTTTGCCTTAAGTTCTTTTTGACGGAAGCTAATGGAAACCCCTTCGTATTTCATCAGGGTGGCCTCAATGCCTTCTGACAGGTATTTCCCCGTAAGGGTGGCACCGGATATGCCGTCTACATAATGCGCCTGTTTTTCCTGGGGCATGTCATCGACTTTTCCTTTGGCAATCCCCACAGAGACAAATTGATCTTGTGAATTCAAGATCTTTTTGCCTTTAAAATTTTTTTGAAACCAGGAACGTTCTATTTCACCGCCCAGTCCCGGCGTTTCCGCATGGTTATATACGCTGAAACCGGATACGGTCTGACCGTCGTTTTCAAACGCCAGGTACCCATGGATTTTACCCCACAGCCCCCTGGTGTTGATGGGCAGGATATAACCTGTGATTTCATCTTCAGAAACCCCGGTCTGTTTTTCAGGGTCCACCACAAAGTAAAGGTGCATACCGTCCGGGGTGTCAGTCTCGGTAATGTTTCCCTGGCCGTCTACAATCACCTCTCTTATTCGGGTGTCAAACAACTCGGTTGCTTCTTCTTTATCGGGTTTTTCGTCCGAAGGCACAATTCCTGCCGCCCGCAGAAGGTTGACCCGTTTATCCAGGGCAATGTTTTCCTGCTGGAACCCCTTCAAACCGCTGGCCGTCGCCGTAATCAACACACTGCAGATCAAGGAAATACCAAAAGCAAACAGGATGACATAAAGCTTATTGGTTTTATCAAACATTGGGTATCCTCTTTGACGATTTATATTTGAGGACCATGTGGTCCAGCAATGGGGCAAAGACGTTCATGAACAGGATGGACAGCATAACCCCTTCCATAAAGGCCGGGTTGGCTACACGGATAATCACGGTAAGAAAGCCGATTGCCCCACCGTATATCCATCTGCCCAGGTTGGTGCCGGGTGCGGATACAGGTTCAGTCGCCATAAATGTGATGCCGAATAAGAAACCGCCTGCAAAAAGATGGTAAAGCGGTCCTGCATTGGCCCATGTTTCTTTGCCGCCCGGAATCAGGTAAACCAGGATACTGGTTACAATGACCCCTGCAATTCCGCCTGCAATAATCCGGTAGTTACCGATCCTGGTAACAATCAGGATTGCTGCACCAATAAGGCAGCATAAGGCGGATGTCTCTCCCACACTGCCAGGAACAAATCCAATGAAGAGGTTCCACATTGAAAAGCCGGCCTCAAAAAGTGCAGATCCGATGGCCTGGCCTTCAAACCCTGTGACGGCAAGGGCAGTTGCCCCGGTTACACCGTCCACCAAATTATTGCCGGCAATCCAGATATCGCCGGACATGGAAACCGGGTAGGAAAAATAAACAAATGCACGGCCGGTCAGTGCAGGGTTTAGAATATTACGGCCCGTACCTCCAAATATTTCCTTGCCGATCACAACACCGAAGGAAATACCCAATGCCGCCTGCCACAAAGGCATGGTCGGCGGTAATGTTAAAGGAAATAAAAGGCCTGTGACCAAAAATCCTTCAGAGATTTTATGGCCCCGGAATATGGCAAAAATAAACTCCCATATAAAACCAACCCCGTATGAGACAATGATAAGCGGCAGTACATACCAGGAGCCTACCAGAAAGCATTTGAGCAGGCTATATTCTTCTCCTGATGCCAGTCCGGCCTGGTAGCCCGTATTGAAAATGCCAAACAAAGTGACCGGTATCAGTGATAAGATGACAATGCTCATGTACCGTTTTAAATCCAGACTGTCCCTTACAAAGGGCATGATCTTGGTTTTGGGAGACGGTAGAAAGAAAAACGTCTTTGTGGCATCCCAAACAGGTTCGTATTTTTTATACTTTCCATCTCCGGTAAACAGGTGTTCGGTGTCGTCAAATATCTTTTTAATGGGATTTTTCATTGTTTGTCCTTGTAATGGGCATCCATTCCATCTGCCAGGGTTTTGGCAAGTTCGATCTTTGAGGGGCAGGTATAAGAGCACAGGCCGCATTGACAGCAGTCCAGCATTCCCAAACTCAATGCCTCTTCAACTTCATCGGAATGAAGTGCTTTCATGATGAAACTGGGCATCATGTCATTTGGGCAGATCCGCTCACAATACGAGCAGTTGATACAGGCGCGCTCCTCTCCGTGGAGGGTGCAGTCCAGCGTAACGGACGGTTTGAACAGTGAAGACAAAAAGGTTGATGAGACAGTTGGTTTCTTAAAGCCCGGCCGGACAAAACCGAACATCTCCTCTCCTTTTCCTTCATCAATAATATTGATGGTATTTTCAAAAAAGCCTAAATGGGAGTAAGGATCAAGTATCCTTCCGTTGAACTGCCCGGTGGTGACTAAACTATCTTTGGGTACAGTGCCTGAAATCGTCATCAACGGTACCCCTTGACGGCTTATAAGGTGAGGCCGCTTGTCCCCTGACCGGGTCAGGGAAACCATTTTTTCAACCGGATATTTACCTTTTAAAAGAAAATTTCCTATCATGATCAAATGGTCAAGGCTGATGCACCAGGATGCATTGTCTGCCTGGGTCTGTTTCAGCCGATACAATACCGCACCCGGATTCCAGGCCGGATATTGGTCGTCTGTAATATGGGTGATCTGCTCAGCAATGGTGTTGTTTAACTTCCGGATACGTTTAACGCTGCTTTGCCGAGCCGTTACAACAATCCTGTGGGAAAAACGCCTGAGCACTGTCATTCCAGCGTCAAATGCTTCAAAATTGTTTTCCAGTACTTTGGCCGGGTGCGGCGAGAACAGGTCATTGCCGTTCATGGATACAATGATCATGGCCGGTGTATGGTCAGGATCAGCCGTATCCAGGGCGGGAAATTGTCTTAACCCCTGCCAGAGGCCACCTGTTTTGAGGCGGTCTACAAGGTCTGGTTTGGGGATATCTAAAAGTTGATTGGTAGTAACAGGCTCAAACTCGATAAAATCATCTATTTGCTCCGGGGCAATGATGACCTCAAGCAGCCTGCGCCTCTCCCCGAACAGGATTTGTTTGACTTTCCCTGTCCCGGGGGAAACATATTGTATACTTGTATCCCTTTTATCAGTAAACAATGGTGCACCTGTTTTGACATACTCTCCTTCTTTAACCAATAGTTTGGGCCGGATAAAGGGTATATCACCGGCAGAACACCCAAGTGTGGGAGGAAAAGGGAGGCGGACGCTGGTGTAGTCGGGCAACCCCGTCACTTTTGGGGTAAATCCCCTGGCAAGCTCTATTTTTTCCATTGATTCAAATCCATATTTTATCAATCGTGTGAATTGTCTGACAGTCCCGGACATTCTGTAAATTACAAGAACAACTATCTTACCAAATCCTGATGTAATATCAAGCCCCACCAGCAAGGCTGACACATTTAGTTTTGGTACTTGGGCTCGGTTGTCTAAGGAAAACAGCATCAGGTGTATTTTTAGAAAAATTGCGCAGCCGTTTCCTTAGATAAACGAGCCGGTGTTTGTATCTGCAGCAGCTTTGATTCCACAATTTACAACGAGAATAGAAATTACCAATAGATTTTGTAAGACTCATCATTATTATCAATTTGCTGTGGTTTCGTTTTTTTTGCAGAATGCAGCCAATTGTATTTTTTATATCGTGCCTTTGCAAAGCAAATGGCCGGTATAAATAAGGAAAGTGTAAGGAAACAGGCATGCGGTTTTTCTTTTCATCCCCTTTAATTTATCGGTTATTGCGGTTTATTCTGGGGGCTGTGTTTATTTATTCCGGGCTGTCCAAGTCTATGGATCTGGTCTATTTCAGTGGAATCATAGATGCTTTCGGTCTGCTGCCCAAAAGTCTGTCATACCCTGCCGGGGTGGCAATTGTGGCCATGGAACTGATCTTAGGCATAGGCCTTATTTTTGATATAAAGGGCAGCCTTGCAGGAATCCTGATACTGCTGCTGGGCTTTATGGCTGTGGCCGGTTATGCCATTTTCATGGGCTATGATATTGACTGCGGGTGTTTCGGGCCTGGAGACCCGGCGGCTGAAGCATTTTCCAGCCTCAGAGAAGTGCTTTACCGGGATACGGTAATGGTGGCTTGTATTCTTTACCTTTATTTGTGGCGGTATAAGAATAAGACATTTTCCCTGGCATTGGGAAAAGAACATACAAACGAGAAAACATTTAATATCAAGGAGTAAAAAAAGAAAATGAAACGGTCCAGATGGATATCCCCTGTTGTCTTTATTATGGTTGTTGTATTTACACTTCCGGCTTACGGATTCTTGGGTTCCAAATTCAAAGACGAAGTAGAAAAGGAAAAAGGCGCGGTTAAATTAGCACGTGAAGTCGAAAGAGGCGGATACAAGCTGATCACTACAGATGAACTCAAAGCATGGAAAGATGACAGCAAAGACATTGTGATTGTAGATACAATGCCGTATGAAGCCAGTTATAAAAAAGCCCATGTCCCTGGAGCGGTTCAGTTCCTTTTTCCAATTCCTGATATGAAAACTTGGGACACAAAAGAAACTGATGGCAAAACCAAGGAAGACTACACCGCACTGCTGGGGGGTGACAAGGACAAAATCATTGTTGTATACTGTGGCTTTGTAAAATGTACCCGCAGCCATAATGGCGCTGCCTGGGCAAAGAAGCTTGGCTATAAAAATGTATACCGGTATCCCGGTGGTATCTATGCCTGGAAAGGAATGGAATATCCCACAGCAAACAAAGAATAAAGAAATTCTACTGGTTTTCCTGCGTGCGCCTGAGCTGGGACAGGTAAAAACCCGTCTGGCAAAGGACGTAGGAAACGAAAATGCCCTGGCCCTTTACAAGCAATTTGTAAGGGCCAGTCTGCTTTCGGCAGAGTCGTGGGCAAAAGATGCACAGCAGAGGGAAGTGTGGGTTGCTTATTATCCAGGCAATAAGAAGACGATAGTGGAAAACTGGCTGGGAAAAGAGT
>JAKSAU010000254.1 GCA_022361535.1 Desulfobacterales bacterium | reverse complement strand
TCACCTGATTAAAGATCCAGAGAGGTTTATCGAAATAATAAAAAAGGCTGTGATGGCGGCTGTCATTGGGAAAAATATCCTGACAATAGGTATTAATCCCACCCACCCGGAGACCGGGTATGGTTATATTGATTATGGAGACTGCACTCATACAATTGATAATGATAAGATTTACCGGGTGAAGGCCTTTAAAGAAAAACCTGATCGGAAAAAAGCCGAGGTATTTCTTCAGGCCGGGCATTATCTCTGGAATAGCGGGATGTTTATTTGGCAATTAAATACGATTTTTGAACAGATCCGGATTCATCTACCGGATTTAAGCGTCTCCCTGGAGCAGGTGAAGAAAGCGCTGGGGACAGCAAGAGAAAAAGAGGTAATGGAGCAAGAGTTTCAGCAGCTAGAAGCCGTCTCGATCGATTACGGGATTATGGAAAAAGCGGAAGATATTTACGTAATACCGGGAGATTTCGGCTGGGATGACCTGGGTAGTTGGCCTGCCCTGGAGCGAATAAAAAAATTGGACCAAAATGGTAATATAATTTATGGGCAACATTATGGGATTGATACCAAAAATAGTATAATTCATAGTAAAGACAAGGTTGTGACTACGATCGGCCTGGAGGATATTGTAATTGTTAATACCGAAGATGCTGTTTTGATCTGTGATAAGAAGCGGGCCCAGGAGGTTAAGGAGATCAGGGAGATATTGCAACAGGATGGACTTGAAAAATATTTGTAAAATAATAATATTAACCTTCTTTACTTACAAATTTATAACGTCATCGTTCAGGGAAAAACGGGAAAGAATAAAAATTATATTTCACTCTTTTTAAACATTATTCTTTCTTAATCCGTTTTTCCCATCACTTAGACTAAATTTGTAAAAGTCATACAGGTTAATATTATTAGTAACAGAATCTTGTTTTTTTAGGTGGTTTAAGTATGAAAAGGAAGACATTTGCAGCACGCTTATTGATTACGATGTTAGCACTACTGATTACAGCGGAAGTGGTTCCGGGGATCTATATTGTCGGGGTCTGGCCGGGGTTATGGGCCGCCTTGATTCTGGGTCT
>JAKSAU010000508.1 GCA_022361535.1 Desulfobacterales bacterium | reverse complement strand
TGCAAAATGGATGTAGAAATAACTTCCCTACTGCTTCCACGTCACACTATAATACGTCCGCAATAGCTCGTACAACCATAGGAGAAACCATATGTCAGTGAAACACATCGTATCGATACTCAGCTGTATATTCGTTGTAATGCTACTAACCTCTTGTTCGCCTGATCCTTCTGCTCCGGAGTCTGTAACTGTGGAACCCGACAAAAACCCACTCTTAGAAATCTGGGATACCCCCTTTGGTGTCCCCCCCTTTGAACGTATCACGGAAGATCACTACCTCCCCGCCTTCTCCGAAGCCATGCGCATCCATCGTGGGGAGATCGAAACGATTGCCAATAGTACACTCCCCCCGACCTTTGCCAATACCTTAGAGGCTTTGGATACCAGTGGGGCACTCCTGTCACAGGTGAGTGCCGTCTTCTTTAATATACGTAGCGCGCTGACCAATGACAAGATCCAGGACATCGCCAAGGAGATCTCCCCTAAACTCGCCAAGCATAACGACGATATCCGCCTCAATGTTAAGCTCTTTGGTCGAATAAAGACTGTCTATGACAAACGCGAAAGCCTCGATCTGAACGAAGAACAAACCACTTTGCTTGAGAAAACCTATCAAGACTTCGCCCGCGGTGGTGCTCTACTGGAACCGGATGCCAAGAAACGGTTCCGTGAGATCAACGAGCGACTATCCCTCTTATCCGTACAGTTCGGCGAGAACGTCCTCAAGGACAACAATCAATTTGAGCTTATTATCAGTGCTGAGGATCAACTCGCCGGTTTACCGAAACGCACAATTTCCGCCGCAGCGACAAAAGCGAAGGAAAAGGGCCTGGAAGGGCAATGGCTGTTTACCCTGGATAAACCCAGCTTGATTCCCTTCCTACAGTATAGCGAGATCCGAGTCTTACGCGAAGCTATGTATCGGGGGTATACCCAGCGCGGCGACAACAACGATGAATTCGACAATAAAGCCATCCTCGTAGAAATGGCTTCCTTACGCGTGGAACGGGCCCAATTACTCGGTTTCAAAACCCACGCTCACTATGTGCTCGATATCAATATGGCCAAAACCCCGGAAAAGGTCTACGCTCTCCTCGATCAACTTTGGAAACCGGCCTTAGCCCAAGCCCAGGCCGAAGTCAAAGCCATGCAAGCTCTCATCGACGAAGAGGGGGGGGACTTCCAGCTGCAACCCTGGGATTGGTGGTACTACACCGAAAAACTACGGGAAGCGAAATTCGCTCTGGACGAAAACGAACTGCGTCCCTATTTCAAACTCGAAAATGTAATCGATGGCGCTGCCATGGTTGCCGAAAAGCTCTTCGGTATCACACTAGACGAGTTATCCGATATCCCCACCTACCACCCTGAAGT
>JAKSAU010000319.1 GCA_022361535.1 Desulfobacterales bacterium | reverse complement strand
TTTTAAATCGAAATAGCGAACTTTTCGATTTGTTTTTGTCCGAAAATAAATACAACGATCTGCTATATCATAAACAATACTCCACTGTGTATCAGAAGGGTTGGATACTTTGCTCAATATTTTAAAGGCATAATCAACAGGCTCCTGTGTTTGTGAATTGTAATCTTCCATCATATTCGCTGCACAAGTGAATCTGCCAACTGATCGGCGCCTGTCGTTTTTTGGGAGTTGATTGGTTGACCAGAAACGGAGAGCCTCTGAGTATTTGGTGTTAGACAGTGCCCTGACCGGCAACGTTTCCTTGGTGTGATAAACCAACCGGCCGTCAAGAAATTCAATAACTGCACAGTTGCCCTTATAATCACATATCAAAAAGTGTGCACCAGTTCTTGCCTTAATCTTTATTTTTGAGTCACTTTCAATGACTTCTTGAACAGTGCTGAAATTATCAAGTTGATATTGAATCCACTGAAAAAGATCTATTTCAGGGCGTAAGCCTGATGATGAAGGATATTGAGTATCGTTGAGCATCATTGTTTCCACTACCAGGCCAGCCTCATTCATCCCGCCATAAGGAAAGTCACGCCCAATTTGATTAAACGTTGCACTGCCGTATTTTGACACCCAGGCCAACTGATTAGTTGCGTCATAAGATTGTGCTGTTTTTTTGATACCCCGTTGATTTATAATCACCAATCCCTTGCCTGACGGCCAATCAAAATTTCTTCCGAAAATGAGTTTGCCGTCATGATTAAAGCTGAATGTTGTGCATGCATTCCCTGCCCCTTCTCCAAAGCAGACAAAAAGAAATAAAACAGCCAAGATATTCAGACAGTTTTTAATAATACAACTCCTTCGAGTCCAAAACTTAAATCATGAGTTGTTTTAATGCTTGAGTCCAACCGATGGCCTCATCCAAATTTGAATATAAAACATAACGACCCACAGGATGCAATAGCACTGGTCATGCTACGCAGGGTTGAATCAAGGCTTTTATGGCGAGTTCAACATCGAATTAGGCCTTAAGGAAGTATCTCCAAAATTCGCTTTTCCATATAATTGTAAAATGGATTCCATTTAAGTCTTAATATTTCATTAGCCGGAATGGCTAAAATCCCTCTTTCTCCATGAACAGCTAAATTGCCCAAGTTAATAACAGCCTTATCTTTCTCAGTTCCATACACAGGATCATGTTGTGGAAATGGCAATGCCACATGCGATAATGAATATATTTTTTCAGGCCACTTATACATCGTGTCAATTTGACTATAATTTTGTTTTCTAGGAATCCTGCTTACAATTTGCACCTCACTTATTTCTGTATAGAAATTTGTAATCAATGTCAGAGTAAAGTTCGCCGCATCTTTTGTAAGCAGCGTTTGGAGGTAAGACATCTCGTCCTTTTTAATTAGGCCTTTTAGACTAAAACGGCGATTAATATCAAAAACGATTAATTCATGGTTGGGTGAATTGAGTTTTAAATATAGGTCCTTTATGAGTGCAGACGTTAATACCGTAGAATCTGCAATTGATTGAAAAGCCATTATTGGTGGCAAAGCTTCAATAGTTTGCTTGCCTTGTGCATCTGTTAGCTTCCTTTTTATCTCCTGTGTTAGCCTGTAAACTTGGTGGCCGGCATTGACAGGAAAAGAGGTATATTTAACAGGGTTATATTCAGGGCCAATATCTGTCCAGGATAGCTTTTCCATCCCAGGAATTCTGCTTATTATTTCTTGCCCTCTTGCAAGTGCTGCAACTGGGGTAATGCCAATCGCCGGAGAAATAAGAACAACACCTGAAATAAGCGATTTTTGCTTCTGCTCCAATTCAGATAGCACATACAAAAGCCCTAAAGCCCCACCTGTTGAATATCCAATAATGTAAACAGGCTTATCAGGAACTTGCTCTTTTAAATAATCTATTGCAAGCGATACAGAGCGCATCATGTCTTCCCAAGTAATATCCAAAAGGCCTGAGGGAAGTGTGCCATGGCCAGGATATCTTAACCCGACAACATAAACATTTTCCTGGCTGAGACGTTTTCCTATATGTCTCAACGAGTATGGAGAGTCCGACATACCGTGGAGAAGCAGCACTGATGCTTTTGGAGGTTTGGCAGGTATTACATATGATTGGTTAATATTGCCCTGTAATTGTTTGGGGTTAGAACGGCTGCCATGATAATATCGGTTTAATGGCACGGGTTTTTGGGGATCAGGTTTCGATGTTATTTTAGCATCAAGTTCTTTAAAAAGTTTTTTCTCAAGCAGCAGGTATTCTTTAAAGGAGGAAATTGTACTATTCTTTTTGAAATCCGAAGACAAAATAGTGGTATGCCAAATTTTAAGTTCCGGTAAATTCGTAACATGAACAATTAACAGACCAGAGAACAATAAAATCAAGGTGATTACCGAATAACTTATCAATCTAAAAATATACCGAAACAAAATCATTTTTTATGTCAACTTAGGTCACTCATTGTTCCTGGGATTGGACATACGAAATCTTCAAGTTTTATTATCATTTAAAGCTCTCAAAAGTAACGTATTGATATTAGTATTTGAAATCTTTAACACTTATTAAATCAACCAACTCATATTACTTCTCAATATTACAAAAATAAAGTTAAGTCTCAACTATCAAAATAAATTTAAGACATCGTATAATAAAATATCCTAAAGCCATAAGTAATAACATTTGAAAGCTGCTCTCATGACTACATAGAAGTAAATTTCGAACAGCATCTGTAATATTTAATTTAGATCTGCAGACATCAAATAAAATCAACTTTGGTGTTCTTTACATGATTTCAGAATATTGATATATAATTGGGAAAATCATTCAAATATTCAAAATTGTATCTCATCTTAACTCTTCATGTTCTGCTCTATCGTTAATTAATTGAGAATGAATGTTATCCCGGTCAGTTAACCTATTTGTTAAACACGTGACAAAGCAAAAGGAGATTAACCATGGGTACTTTCGTACAAAAACCAGTAGCAGTTAATATGGGAAAAACCAATAGGTCGCTTTCCGGTCCAGATAATGACCTAGGATCAACACTTCATTCATTACGTACGATCAAGACTCAACCTGTGCAACAAATGCTAAATCCCAATGACTATGACGCCCACAAAAAATTGCTCACAACAAATTCACAGCACTTTGTTTATGATTTCAAACACATACCGGTTGATTCAAGCCAAAGTTTCTGTCAAACGAAGCTGAAGGTAGGCTCTGCTGGTGATAAATATGAGCAGGAAGCTGACAGGATGGCTGAGCAGGTAATGCGTATGCCTGATGAAAAAGATGAGGAACCAAAAGAACAGACACAAGAGTTAATACAGTGTGAAAATGGAGGATCAACATCTTCATTTCAACTTCGTTCGCCTTTCCTTGAAGGAACAATGTTCAGTCGACCTACAACAACCTTAGAGTTAGATCCGCCTTCCTTAAATCTTGATATAATCGAACAAATGCTTGATCCTCAGGCTGTCATCAGGGCTATAAGACTTATAGATCCAGCGGTTTCTGTGCCTATTGGAACGACCGAACAAGCCAACCCTGTAGTTCCTGCAGGCCCCAACCCTGAAAGTGTAAGCACAGGAGATGCTGGAGACGTGTTTCGTGCGATTGCATCCATTCCGGTAATTGAAACATATATGGGGCAGTTACAAGCCTTAGTTTTATCTCAGTTAGAACAATCTTGGGATGATTTAAGTACTTTGGAGCGTATTCCTGTTATCACCGTAGGTGGTTTGATTGGAGTCGGTGCATTAGCAGGAGTTTTTTCAAACCCGGATACCAGGCAATGGGCCTTGAACCTTATAGGTGATCGAACATTTCCAGTTCCGGGAGTAAATGGATTGAACATGGAATTCGCACTGGATTTGGAAACAGGCAATGTTAGAGTAGGCCTCCATCTGGATGTAGGCGCATTATTACCAGAATCACTGGGGTTTGGCCCAAGTTCACCCACTCCTTTGGGTGGTCCTCCTACCCCGGCTGACTGGGAATCTAGGCCTGAGGAGGTGATCAGGCCAAAACTCAAATCAGAATCAGATAAAACACCTGATTTATCGTTAGAAAAAGGCATCAGTAACCTCCAAGGAAGCGGTCAACCTTTATCTGCTGAAAACAAAAATTTCTTTGAAACACGGTTTGATCAAGATTTTAGCCATGTAAGGGTACATTGCGGAGAGCAAGAATCAATGCTTGCTGATGGAATAAATGCCAAAGCATTCACTATAGGAAACAATATTGTTTTTGGAAAAGACCAGTATAAACCGGGGTCCAATGAAGGAAAATCATTATTAGCCCATGAACTAACTCATGTTGTTCAACAAAAGGGGAAAACTCACAAGTAAAGAATACCATTCAGCGTAATGTAAGTCAGAAAAGTTTAACGGGAACCAATTTAGAATTTATACAAATTCTCAAAACAAATTTCCGATTGGCCTGGAGTACAATGGCATCCCATATACAAATACCGGCCCGTTTATTCTAAGAAACGGCTGCCGTATTTTTTACAAAAATACGGCTGATGCCGTCTTCTTAGAACAAACAAGCCTAAGTGCTCAAAGGGCAATATCGTCACTTGAGGTTGCTACCGATAATTAACAAATATTGATTAGAAAAACGCTTACCAAGAAAGAATGGGACTTATATTTTCGAAGTCGATAATATAGAAACTAAAGGTCTTACTATGCTATTTCAGTTTCTTCCATCGATAGCGGAAGGTGTGATGATTCATGTTGAGCAGTTTGGCAGCCTTGCTTTCATTGCCCTTGGCCTGTTCTACTGCCAAGGCCATGTAACGCCGCTCAATATCTGAGAGAAGATCTGTAAGATGGACTCCTTCTTCAGGGATCCTTTCCGGGTTAACCTGGTCCTGTGCTGGCGTTTGAATAAGGCTTTGTTCCTGGTGTCCAACACCGAGGTCTGATACTGAGACAAGGTCTTTTTTTGCGACAAGGGCGCTGCGTTCAACGATATTCTTTAGTTCCCGAACATTTCCTGTAAATTTGTGAGACTGCAAAGACTCAATAGCCTGGGCTGAAAATCCTTTCAGGCCCTTTTTAAATTTGAGGTTAAATTCATGCAGGAAATGTTTGGCCAAAGGGATAATGTCATCAGGCCGCTGGTTTAGGGACGGAATATCGGCCTTTACCACACAAAGCCTAAAATAAAGGTCCCGTCTGAACTTATCCGTTTCCACAAGTTTCTCAATGTCCTTGTTGGTGGCAGAGACCACACGTGTGCTGACCTGCATTTTGCGTGTGCCGCCCACCTTGTAAAATTCCCCGCTTTCCAGGAACCGAAGCAGCTTGGCCTGGCCTGCAGGACTTAAATCGGCCACTTCATCTAAAAACAGGGTGCCTTGATCAGCTTCTTCAATAAACCCTTTTTTTCCTTGGGGCCTGGCCCCTGAAAAAGCACCTGCTTCGTATCCGAACAACTCGGACTCAATTAAGTCTTCAGGAAAGGCCGAACAGTTGACCGCAACAAACGGCCCCTGAAACACCGGACTTCTGGCATGAATGGCTTTGGCAATCAGCTCTTTGCCTGTGCCGGTTTCCCCGTTAATCATGATGGGCGTATCAGGACTTTTGGATACCATGTTGATAAAATCCATGACATCTTCGATGTTTTTGCTTTCACCGATAAAACAGGGTTCGTTTTCCCTTAAGAATTTTTCCTGGAGCAGGTGAACCTCTTTGACCAGTGCAATGGAAGAAACCGCTTTTTGAATGGTCAACTCCATAATATCGGGATTTATGGGCTTGATGATAAAATCAAAGGCCCCGCCTTTCATAGATTGGATCACCATTGAAATATCTTCATATGCCGTGATCATGATTACCGGCACATCACGATGACTCTCCTTGAATACTTCAAGGGCTTCAATACCGCTCATTTTCGGCAACCCGATGTCCATGAGAACAAGATCGGGCACTTCCCTGTCCAGGCTTGCTATGAACGATTCTGCATCTTCGAAAAGCAGGATCTTATATTTAGGCGACAACACCATATCCAGGGAATCACGGATACTTTCTTCATCATCCACTATGGCCAGAGTGTATTTAATCAATGGACAGGTTCCTTGTTTTCATTTCCTGCATCCAGGGGCAGTTCAATTAAAAATTCTGCACCCTGGCCGCCGGAATTATTAAACTTGAGGGTACCGCCATGGTCCAGGATAATCCTGTGGCAAATTGAAAGCCCAATGCCTGAGCTATTTGTCTTTGTGGTATAAAAGGGGTCAAAGATTTTAGACTGCAGAGCATAGGGAATACCTGGCCCTGTATCTTTAACACTGATCAGGACAGCACCTTTGTCTGAAGTCATGCCAGTGGTCAACTCGATAATCTTTTCACCTGAAAACTCTTTCATTGCCTCGGCAGCATTTGTAACCAGGTTTAAAATCACCTGTTCTATAAGATGGGGTTCTGCATAGCATTGGGGCAGATCCGGATCCAGTTTTTTTACCAGTTGAATATTGGTTTTTCTTAAAGTGACGGCTGTAAGTTTGGTCACCTCATCAATATACTGGTTCAGGTTGGTCATGACGAATCTTGGCCGGGTGGGCTTTGAAAAATCCATGACACGCTGGATTATAGATTCGATCTTGTCCGATGCCTGCTCCATCTTATCTATAATCGACACGACCCGGGTGATATCCCCCATTTCATTATAAATCTGTTTCAGGGCTTTGAGATAAATATAAATTCCGGATAAGGGATTGCGGATCTCATGGGCAATACCGGCAGTCACACGCCCTAAAGAAGTCATCTTATCCTGGATGCGTAAAAAAGCCTGTACTTCTTTTGAGTCGGTGATATCCATAATATTTGTGAGCACGGATTCAACACCCATATAATCTATTTTTGTTGCAGAAACCAATGCCCATCTGACACCTGCATTTTCATTGCCGTCCACTAATGGGTGGTATTGGAAATCCGATTCAATATGGTCAATTCGCCCTTCAATAAGGTCGTTGTACTTGTCCTGAATTCGTTGTCTATCCCCTTCAAACACCTGAGGAAAATCTGGTGGGCTGAATACCTGATCGATGAGCCGGTGAATTTTTCTTAGACCATGGCTCCTGTATACGATTTCGTTGTCCTGAATAATTGAAATATGGTTTAAGGAGTTTTCTATAAGGGTTTTGAACTGCAGCTGGCTTTGCTCTTTTGCCTTCTCAGCACGATGCCGCCTTTCTTCAAGATCTATTCGGTAGAGACTTACGGCAATATCGTCAGCCACCTCTTTGATAATACTTTTTTCCGTATCATCCATGGCCATCCGCTTTGGAGTAGACAGCACCATGAACCCGTATCGTAGTGTCTCGTAAATCAATGGCAGGGCAATGGCGCCGCGGCCTGAATAATTTTCAGCAAGAACACAATCCGTACAT
>JAKSAU010000564.1 GCA_022361535.1 Desulfobacterales bacterium | reverse complement strand
TCTGAACATGGGCGACGCCGGTTTTCTGCAAACCTTTGACGCTCGGAGTCGATGTCGTTGTCCACTCGGGCTCGAAATATATCGGCGGACATTCCGATACGATGATTGGCTTCATCGTCTGCAACGACACGACATTCGACGACATGCGCAAAACCTGTCTCGCCTACGGCGACCGGGCCGGCGGACAGGACGTGTTCCTGTCCCTGCGGGGATTGCGGACGCTCGAGATGCGCATGAACGCGGCGCAGGATGCCGGTCTGCGGGTCGCACGCTGGCTGGCCGCCCAGCCGCAGATAAGCCGCCTGCTGCATCCGGCTTTCGAAAGCTGTCCGGGCCACCGGTTCTGGAAGCGCGACTTTACCGGTTCAGCAGGGCTCTTCAGCGTGGTTGCGAATCCCTGCGGCGACGAAAAACTCCACGCCTTCGTCGACGCGCTGAAACTGTTCGGCGTCGGGGTGAGCTGGGGCGGCTATGAGAGCCTCGTGCTGCCGGTGGAGCCGAACCGCACCGCAAATCCGTGGACCGAGGAGGGCCGCGTCATTCGCTTCTGCATCGGCTTCGAGAACACCGACAGCCTGATCGCCGATCTGGCGCAGGCGCTGCCGCACCTGAATTGAGGATGACATGAACAGGATCGACCACTTTGCCGTAGGCGCCGAGACGCTTGAACAAGGCCGGAAACACCTGGCGGAAAAACTGGGCGTCACGGTTCCCCCCGGCGGGAAACATGATCTGATGGGCACCCACAATTGCGTCACCCGGACCGGCAATGAGAGCTTTCTCGAAATCCTCTCGATCGACCCTGCCGCACCCGATCCGGGACGGGCGCGCTGGTTCTCGCTCGACGAGGACAAGACCCGCCGGAGGTTAGCTGAACGGCCGCGTGCGCTGTGCTGGGTCGTCGGAACGGACGATCTCGACGCAGTGGCGGAAAAGAGCCCGGTCGACCTTGGCGAAAACCTCTATTTCACACGCGGCGAGCGGTCCTGGCGACTGACCGTCCCGTCGGACGGACACCTGCCGGAGCACGGACTTTTACCGGCCTTTATCGAATGGTCCCCCGGCCCCCATCCGAGCACCGCACAGCAGGATCTCGGCGTCCGGTTAAGGAGGATTGTTCTGAGCCATCCGCAACCCGATCGGCTCACTGAAATGCTCGACGCGCTGGACGTTTCCCACCTGGCCAGCGTCATCGAGGGACAGCATGGCCTCGCCTTTGAAGTCGAGGGGCCGAACGGGACGTCCACAATAGACTGAAGCGTCGGCACCGCCGCGCATGAGCATCGGGTGGAACCAAGGTTCCAGGATCGACCGGATCACAGCATCAAAATTCTCTTTTGTTCTATATATCAGAACAACTATTCCATTTATTGACACACTTATACTGAGAATATAGAGTGATCCGAATGTAGATTTTGCCACCTGACTGACCGGACCGGGCAATGGAAAACGCACCAGTAACACTGGCCGAGGCAGATGTCGCGAAGCTCCTCAGTTACGAGGCGTTGATCCCTGCGATGCGCGATGCGTTCATCGCCTTTTCCGCCGACAAGGTGCAGCAGCCGGTTCGCAACATGATGACGGTCGAGGAAGGCGAACGTTATTTCGGACTTATGCCGGCGGCGATGCCAGGCGCGATGGGGGCAAAAATGGTCTCCTTCTATCCGAGCAATGCCCGCAAGGGCATCCATACGCATTTTGCCGCCATTGGCTTGTTCGATCCGCAGCACGGTCACCCGATCGCATTCATGGACGGACGCCTGATCACCGAAATGCGCACGGCCGCCGCATCCGCCGCGGTGTCCGAAGTGCTGGCAAACCCTGAAAGCCGCAGTCTGGCTCTTGTGGGAAGCGGCGTTCAGGCGCTGGCCCACCTTCAGGCCCTCAAGACGGTTTTCCCGATCGACGACGTCCGCGTCTGGAGCAGAACCGACGCCCGCGCTCAGGCGTTCGCCGCGGCCCATGGCGCGCGCGCAGTACCGCTCAAAGAAGCTGTCGAAGGGGTTGCTCAAGCCCTCAGGCCACTCTTCAGTCCAGGGACGCACAAGCGTGATAATGCAGGTGCCGTCATTACAGAATTTGCAGCGTTCGATTTCGGGGATCGGACCTATCGCTTTGCTGAAGCGGCCACTTTCCCAGTTCCAGACAACGAGCTCGCCCTCAAATGACCAGCCGCCGTCATACCTGCCCGTGCCGATGGCGACAGTCGGTTCAGCCGGATGAAACCCTATGTCATTCACAGGGTAGCGAAGCCGGTCGAAAACCGTGAAAGGGGTCGTTTCCAACGG
>JAKSAU010000778.1 GCA_022361535.1 Desulfobacterales bacterium | reverse complement strand
GTTCCAGAATTTATCGATAACGGCCTGCTGGGCAGCCTCATCAAAATAAATAATTACGTTCCTGCAGAAAACAAGATCAAGACTGCTTTGGCCGCTGTCGAACTTCAGGTTGTGGTAGTCGAACTTAATCAAGTCACGAATCGAGTCCTTCACCCGGTAGCCGTCGTCCTCGGCGTCGAAGTACTTCGTCAGGTACTTCTCGGGGATCCCGGTGATCCGGGTCGCCGGATAGAACCCCTCCTTGGCCTTCATTAGGGATTTCAGGCTCAGGTCCGAGGCGGTCACCTCGATGGTCCAGCCCGGCGGGAGGTTCTCGCTGAGCACGATGGCGTTGGTGTAGGGCTCCTCGCCGGTGGAGCAGCCGGCGCTCCAGATCTTGACGGTGCGGTCGCCCGCGGCGGTCTTCCGCTCCACGAGATCCGGGATGACGTGATTGGTGAAGGTGTCGTAATGGGCCTGGTTTCGGAAGAAGCGGGTGAGGTTGGTGGTGATGGCGTCCAGGAAATACTTGGTTTCGTCCTTGTCCCGTTTCAACAAATCCAGGTAGCTCGTCGGCGTGTCGGTGTCCAGCGACCTCAATCGCTCCTTGAGGCGGCTTTCCAGGATGGATCGATTCGATTCGGAAAAATGGATTCCGCTTTCGGAGTAGATGTAATCCCTGATGCTTTGAAAGACAGAATCATTTAGAAAGTCCGACATAGTACCGACCGCCCACGCTGAGGTGTTTCAAGTCTAGGTCGACCCCGGGGGGGTGTCAACGTCGGAGCCTTTCTTGTTTTCTTCCGCTACCGCGATATATTCCCAGTTGATGCTCACCAAGACGAACGCATGTCGCATCCGTATCGTCGGCGTTGCTCTCGAAGGCCGGGACGGTGCGCCCGTCGTTGTTTTCGAGTCGCAAGGAACCGGCGAACTCCTGCCTCTCCCCATCGATCCGTTCGGAGCCGAAACGCTCATCCGTGGGTACCTCGGGGAAAACGACGAGGCGGCCGTCGCCTGGCTCGCCGACGCCCTGGGCAAGTCCGCCCCCAGCGCGGGTCGGATCGTGTCCGGCGACGACGCCTACTGGGTCCGCTTCCCGTTCCGTCTCTCCCGCCGGCCCAAGGTCCGGCGACTGCCTCTGGGCGAAGGGCTCTCCCTTTGCCGACGGCTGGAGATTCCGCTTTACGCGGCGGAGTCCCTGTTCGAGGCATCCCGGGACGATTTGGCCTGGATGGCCGGAAGCGGATCGTTCCTCGGGGACTTCCTCTACCTGTCTCCCCCGCAGTATGCTCCCGGCATCCCGATGGAGTAGCGAGGGACGCACATGCCGATGTCATCTCTGAAGGACAAGAACGTCTGGATCACCGGTGCCTCGTCGGGCATCGGCCTGGAAATGGCCGTCGTCGCCGCCGAGGCGGGGGCGAACCTCTGCCTCTTCTCCTCCCGCAAGGATCCCCTGGCGGAGGCCGCCCGGCTCTGCGCCGCCAAGGGCGCTGCATCGGTGCGGTTCGAGGCGATCGACCTCTCGCTGACCGACAAGGCCGAAAGCGTCGCCGCCGGCGTGCTGGAAGCGGCGGGGGCCCCGGACTACCTCATCCTGAACGCCGGGGTTTCCCAGCGGTCCAAGGCCCTGGACACCGACATCGCCACTTCGCGGAAGATCATCGACCTGAACTTCTTCGGCGCCGTGGCCATGGCCCGGGCGGTCCTTCCGGCGATGATCGACGCCGGCGGCGGGAACATCGGCGTC
>JAKSAU010001001.1 GCA_022361535.1 Desulfobacterales bacterium | reverse complement strand
TGCCAAATACGAATCCGTTCCGGTATGTAATAATCGGTTCCAGCACCGTTTTACCCTTGGCATAAATCACAATTGTCCAGGGTGCCTGTGTGAGTTTGTAGAACCCGGCAATCATCTTTGGGGGATGACCCTCAGACTTCACTGTTCCATAGGTATGACTTTTCATTCGACCCAGAATGGACGCTTCCAGGGGATCTCCATTGCCCCCCAACCGCTGCCTGCCAGTCATGCTCATGTTGGTATGGGCAAGATATCGCCCTTCCTTGTCTACGATACAGGCCATATTGCTCTGCCACCAACTGAGGCGAACCATGTCCTCCAAAAGATAATCAAACCCCATAACAATATTTAACGTGCTTATGGGTGACTGAGTGTCGTCCCAGAGATTTACCGTGACTGTGAGGGTTTCCCGACCAATATCCGCATTGAAGCTTGGTTTTGAAATTCCTTCAATTCCAGACCGCTGGAAATGCATCCGTTTTTGCATCATATTCCCGTGGCCAAAACGGAGCGGTGTTCCGATATGCCTGTACTCGGCATAGACGACCCCTTTTTGCGCATGAAGTGCGGTTAGTACCTCATATGGGGAAAGACTTGACCGGGCCTGGAAAAGACTGTCCAGCATTTTCAAGGGTGCTGTCAACCGCATTTCCATAAAATGGGCGGCCCGCTCAAGTTTGAGAATGGCACCTTCATTCCATTGCTCTAACATGGCATTTCGGGTATAAATAAAACTGCTGATCCCGCCGATTATCAAAAGAATGCAGACAGGAATCAACAATAGTACAAAAAATCTTGTTCTAAGGGTTTTGAATGTAAACAGGCCAATCATTTCATTTCCTGGTAATTAGGCTATACTTCGGAATTCAACATCGGTTGAACAAAAATTATCGAAGCAATTGTCATACCAGGTGCAAAGAACCCTGATTAACGGGATTTTTTGAATGAACAGATAATAAAAATTGTAGAATATTCTACACCTTCCTAAGGACTATTCTTCAATCCTATTTTAAGAATCCCATTATTGCGCATAAAATTCACACAAAAACACAATGAAGCAAGCATCAAAATTTTTTAATTTCAATAGGTTACATACTTGCTCAAAAAGGAATTTGAAGTCAGGTACACATATTGCTCTATTCTTTTGTGAAGGCTGACAGAATCCGCCTGAATTAAGTGGTAGAACCGGTAACGAAACAGAGTGAAATATGAAAAAACTTATTACGTGGATGTGCTTTGCTGGGGTTCTTTTTTTAAGTGCTATACCAAGTGCAGCAGCCCAAGAATCAGAAGCATATCAATTTGAAAATAATATCACGCTTTCAAAGGCGCTGAATTACGCAGTCCAAAACAATCCGCGGATTAAAGGACTGATCGCCAAATGGGAAGCTCAAATAGAAAAGTACAGGGAGAAAACCGGGCTTCCTGACCCCATGATCAACATCACCTATTTTCCCAGTCCAATTGAAACCAGACTGGGTCCCCAGGATTACAACGTGACTTTGTCACAAGGCGTTCCATTCCCCGGCAAGTTGGGTAAAAAAGGAACAGTGGCTGAAAAGGAAATCGCTGTCGCCCGGTTGAAGCTGGACAGAGAAATAAATAACATACATGCTCAGATCGTCAAATCCTATGCCGAGTTGTCCTATATCCGGGAAGCAAAAAAAATCACGTATAAAAACATGGAGTTAATTGATGCTTTAACGGTTCAGGCCGAACAGACGTATGCCAGGGATAATGGGTTGCTGATGGATATCATGCGTGCCAATTCCCAGAAAGGCCAACTCCAGTATGACCTGATCCTGTTAAATGAAATAGAGAAATCCCAGGAAGCCGATCTGAATTCTCTAATGAATCGCCCACCTGACGCCCCTTTTGGTGAAATGGCCACCCTCGCTGTACGGCCGGTTGTTTTGTCTCGTGAAGAGATACTAGCTAAGGCACTGGAAAACAATGACGCTGTTAAAATATCCCAGGCAATGGTGGACCGGGCCGATGCCATTATTGACTTGGCTGAAACAACAAGTCAGCCGGACTTCAAATTCGGATTATTCTATGCCGGTATCGGGGAGTCGGACATGAACATTGAGGACTCGGGTAAGGACGCTGTGGGAATTCAGTTCGGAATAACGATCCCCTTATGGTCTGGGAAGAACAATGGAAAAAAATTAGCGACGTTGCATGAGAAAAAAGCGGCACTGGCCCAAAAAACAGAAACGCAAAATCAAATTCAGGCGATGATCAGCAAGACCCTGTTCAAGATGGAAAATGCTTCCCGGCTGATCACACTATATAAAGATGAACTGTTACCCCAGGCCATGAATTCTATGAACACGGTGGAATTATGGTTTAAAGAAAATCAAACCGCGTTTTCCGATTTTCTGGAGGCCCAAAGCGTGGTGCATAATTTCCAACTGGCAATTGCCAGGGCCAGGGCCGATTACATCAAAACTCTGGCAGATCTCGAGAATCTGGCCGGAACAACTCTGGTCGCCAAGGAGTCCACCAATGAACACTAAAATAGTATTGCCCTTTCCAAAGGTTCGGCTATTTCTAGCTGTCCTGGCATTGGGACTCTGTTTGTACCCGGGCATTGGTTCTTCGTCTGTGTACGATACATTGAAACAAGAAAAAGAGAGCTATACGCTTCCGATATACCCATCTGATTATGGGACAGAAAAAAACGCTGAACCAACGCTGTTGGAAAATAGTGATCAATTGAAGCCGACCAATACTACGGAAAACAGGTTGAAAAGAGTTTTTTATCCTGATGAAACCCGGATTCTTTCCGCGTACGACGGGGAAGCATCCAAAGCTGCAACCCTGTTGTCAGGGAATTGGCATTTAAAGGATCTTGAAGCATTGGTTCTGCTGCGAAACGCCGGTATCCAGTCGGCAGCCCTGAATGTCCGGTCCGCCCGTGACGGATATTCCCAAGTCAACGAACTAAACGACATTCTGACACAATACTCGGCATTTACCGAAGGGCTAAAACCAGGCGTGGGACCCCGAAAAGGGTCTCC
>JAKSAU010000278.1 GCA_022361535.1 Desulfobacterales bacterium | reverse complement strand
GAATCATATACCTTGCGGCTCATAGGATCGGATGCTGCAACTTCTTCCAACACTTCCATGGAAAGCTTTTTCAACTCTTTGAGAACCGGTTCCGGGAACTGTTTGAGTTCAACTTTATGTTTGGTAATCAATTCCTGAAGCGCGCCGTTATTTTTGGCTTCAAATTCAGAAATCATCCACATGTTGCACTTGTAGGCAGCAGCTTCAACAATGGCTTTCAGATCGTCTGGAAGCTGGTTCCAGGCATCAAGGTTAACCATGGCTTCGATACCGGTCCCTGCTTCATGCCATCCCGGATAGTAATAGTACTTGGCTGCTTTGTAGAATCCCATTTTTAGATCATGGAAAGGACCAACCCATTCTGTGGCATCAATAACACCCCTGTCCAGGTTCGTGTAAATTTCACCGCCGGCCACGAGAACTGAGTTACCGCCGGCTTTAGCAATAACTTTACCGCCCAGGCCCGGAATTCTCATCTTCAGGCCTTTAAGATCGTCCATGGTATTGATTTCTTTATTAAACCATCCGCCCATCTGAACACCGGTGTTTCCGGCGAGAAATGGCTTCATGTTAAATTTGCCATATACTTCTTCCCACAATTCCATACCGCCGCCGGAATACAGCCAGGCATTTAAGGACTGGGCATTAAACCCAAAGGGAACTGCTGCGAAAAACTGTGTGGCCGGAGATTTACCTGCCCAATAGTAAGCAGCACCATGGCCCATTTCAACGGTTCCCTGGCTGACTGCATCAAACACACCTAATGGAGGAACAAGCTCGCCACCGCCGTAAACTGTAATTTTAAGGCGACCGCCGCTCATTTCATCTACCCACTTGGCAAAATTGTCAGCACCTTCACCCAGCATAGGGAAATGGGGGGGCCATGTGGTTACCATTTTCCAGCGAAATTTTTTCTCTTTTTTAGCCATTGCAGGCACGGCGCTTGTTGCAAGCCCTGCTCCAACTGCTGCTGCTCCGACACCAACTTTCTTAATGAATTCCCGCCGTTTGTTCTCTCCCATAGATGATCTCCTTTTTCTGGTTTAACAATTGATACACTAAATATTACAGGTCTGCATTCTAAGTATTTTCAAATGCCTACCTACTCCACGATTCACAGATGTAAACAACAAAAAGGCTGAAGGGTCTTAATTTACTAAATTCCGTTTTATGCGAAAAGCTCGAACCAAGTCAAGGGATATTAGGGAAACTCAAGGATTATTTGGTAACAATTTCATTTTGAAAACGAGTTTCTATCTTTCTTTTGAGGCAAGTACAAGCCCTGCAAGAATCAACATTCCCCCAAAAAAATGGTAAGAATACAATGCCTCACCCAGGTAGACATATGAAATCGCGGATGTGAATACGGGTATCAGGTAGACGGACACAGAGGCCGTGGATGCGCCCAGCACCTTCACCCCATTGTTCCAAAAAATATAAGATAAGACTGAAGGACAAAGTCCTAAATAAAGAAAAACACCAATTACAGACCAGGTTACTTTAAATCCACCAAGGTGTATTAGTTCAAATAAGTAGAATGGTATTACCGGCAATATTCCCAACACCATGGTCATAAATAAAAAAGGAAGCGGAGAGATGGGCAGGGCCATACGCTTAAACAAGACTGAATACACAGCCCATGAAGCAATGGAAACAAGAATCAACAAATCGCCTGGATTAGCTTTTAATTGAAGGATCGTCTCCAGGGTTCCCTGTGCGATAATGACAACGACACCGCCAAGAGCCATGAAGATCCCAATGGCTTTAATTATTCCCGGCTGATCACGGTTGACCATCCAGGCAACAGCCAGGGTCATGGCAGGCATGGCTGCCACCACGAGGCTGATATTGGTAGCAGTTGTGTACAGTGCCCCCAAATAAAGTACTGAATTATAAATTGCCACACTTGGCAAAGCCAGCCAGAATAAAGTGGTAAAATGTGCTTTGATTACTGCTTTTTCCGCTATTGCTTTTTTATATGCAAAAGGAAACAGAATCGCGATGGCAACTACCCACCGGTAAAAGGATAATGCCATCGGCGGTATATGGCCAACTGCATCCCTTGCTACAACCGCATTGATCGCCCAAAACAGCACAGCGAATACCAACCCGATCATGGCAAATATTTTTTTATGGCTGTTTGCAGATATACTCATCTTCTTTTAGGGAACAAAAAAATTGATTTGGGCTTTTTGGTTTAATATTCCCTGATCATATAGAGAATCAAAAAACATTCCCATGGCTTTAACTTTTAATGGGTCCAAATCGCAGCTCAAAAGTTCATAGTATTTTTTTATCAGGTCATGGGAAAGTCCAAGTTTCTGCTGCCCGTCCTGGACAATTTCTTCTATGTTTTCATATCCTTTTGTCATGGAGGAAAGGAGCAGATCGTGGGCTGCCTCCACCATATCCGGGTGCTTCATTGCAAAAGACTTTCTAACAACCCAGAGGGCAAAAACAAAGGGAAGGCCTGTCATTTCATACCATATTTTTCCCAGATCAAACCGGTAGGAGAATCTTTTTTCCCAAGGCTGTGTCAATGCGGCATCCCCGATTACCATGACAGCATCTACATCATCGGCGACCTTGTCCATGCTGCCTACTGGACCGACCTTGAACTCCGGTACAATATGTCGCTGGCCAAAAATCATTTTCAAAAATGAGGCCCCCGACGCTGATTCGTTTGAAAACATTACCTGTTTTCCATTCAGCTCATCAATCGGATAGTTGCTGGCGCAGATCACACTGAGCACCTCCCCGTTGCAAGAAATGGAAAGATCCGGTAGGATGAGCAGATCTTCGTGATTCATGGCATAAAAGGCTGCAGAAATAGGGCTGATATCGATCTGGCCTTGTTTGATCTGTCGGTTTAATGCAGCAGGCACATCCGGAACAAGGTGCAGCCATTTAGGCAGCATCCCGTGGTCAAGACCATAATATACCGGGGAAGCATTTATATAGGTGATTTTCCCCATTAACACATTAGATTTCATTCCAAGTTAATCTTTCTAAAATTTGGGATTTTTTAAATTCACTCATTTCCACATATGCAAAAAGGGCTTGTTTTCCAGGTAAAAGACTTCCAAATGTATGTTCCAGGCCTAAAGCCTTGGCACCATTGGCCGTGGTCATGGAAAAAACGGTTTCAGGGCCAATTGAAGGATACTTATCTCGTACAAAAGCCATCTCATCAAATAGGCTCAACGATGCGCAGGATGCAAGACTATCTGTCCCCAGGGCCGGTTCAAGTCCCATTTCAAGCATGGTGTCTATATCAGGAAGTCTGCCATGAAGATTATGATTGCTTCTGGGGCAAAGGCATACTTGTGTTCCTTTTTGTGCAAGAACTTCAAAATCTTTTTTTTCTGTGCGCAGCAAATGGACTGCAAGGGTGTTTTGATCCAGGATACCCAAGCGGTTCAAATACTTTACCGGACTGATATTGCCTATGGGCCATCCTGTTGTATCAATCCCTCTGGATGCAAGAAAATCAGCCCATTGTCCTTTACCGGTTTCTAAAAATAATGATTCTGCTTTAGATTCTGCAAGGTGAATGGAAAATTTGAGCCCTTTATCAGCGGTTTTTGACTTTGCTTTTTTCAGGACTTCAGGATCAGTGGTATGGGGAGCGTGACCTGCAATGGAAAAAGAGAGACTATCATTTTGTTTAAGGTCAGTCTCCATAAGAGAGCTGCCTAAAACTTCCTGAAACCAGATCCCGGACAATCCGTTTTGCTCAATAAAAGGCCTGGTGATGCCAAGAGTTGAAATCTCACCGACAATACCAGTGCCCATATCTGCCTGAGCCGCAGCAGCTTTATCAGCTGCAACCTTTAACTTTTCTTCTCCTAAAGCGTCCCGTTTTACGAGCAACTGCTGAACCCACGTTTCAAACCCTTTTGTCAGATCCAAAGCGCTTTCTAATGCGGAAAGCTCCAAATGAATATGGGCATTGACCAGAGCCGGTATGATGACCCCGTCTCCTAAGTCGGTTGCATGTTTATGGACACCTGATGTTGATATATCTTTAATCTGACCATTTTCAACCTCAATGATACCGTTTTCAATAATCTTGTCCGGGGAGGGGATGATCCAACGGGCTTTGAAACATGCAGACGGAATAGTTGGCCGCAGCACCTTTATTTTTGAATCACTCAGGCTCATACCAGGTTGTAGTAGCAATCACGCTGACGGGGTTCAAACCCGGCGGTTTCAATAAGCCTGCGCAGTTCTTTTTCCGGCAGCATAAAATCCACCCCGGCAGATGCCACAACATTTTCCTCAATCATGGTGGATCCCATGTCATTGGCACCGAAAAATAATGCTGTCTGGGCGATTTTATCTCCCTGGGTAACCCAGGAGGCCTGGACATTATCAATGTTATCTAAGAAAAGCCGGCTTAATGCGAGTACCTTTAAATATTCGGCACTGGTCTTTTTCTTTACTTTGATTTTGGTATTGTCAGGTTGAAAGGTCCAGGGAATAAACGCTGTGAATCCCTTTGTCTCATCCTGAAGCGCTCTTAATTTTGACATATGTTCGATGATATGCCGATTTTCTTCCAAATGGCCAAACATCATGGTGGCAGAAGAGCGCATACCGCAAAGATGGGCCTGTCTCATTACCTCAAGCCAGGTATCGGCCCCGCATTTGTGTGGGGATGCTTTGTGACGGATCTCATCGCATAGAATTTCTGCACCACCGCCCGGAATGGAGGCAAGTCCTGCACTTTGAAGTTCTGCGATTGTCTGGGCTATTGTCTTGTTTGATTTATCTGCGATAAAAGCAATCTCAGGCGGAGAAAACCCATGAATGTGGATTTCATAATTTTCTTTAATGAATTTGAGCATGTCTATATAAAAATCAATACCCAAATCCGGATGCATCCCTCCTTGGAGAAGTATCTGGGTGCCTCCCAGGTCAATCGTCTCCTGGATTTTGTCTCCCAGTTCCTCTTTTGTGAGAATGTACCCGTTCTCTGCACCGGGAACTGCATAAAACGCACAAAATCTGCAGCCGGATACACAGATGTTGGTATAATTTATATTTCGGTCTACCACAAAGGTTACCCGTTTTTCAGGGTGAAGATGGAATCGCCGCTCATTGGCCAGGGTTCCTAAGGTTAGCAGATCACATTCTTCAAGAAGTATAAGGGCCTCTTCATCTGATATCCGCTGGTTTCCCCTCAGCTTTTCAATTATATGGGTGTAAGTCATGAGTAATATTATCCTTGGATGCCCATGCCGAAAACAGGGTTATAGAATGAATCCCTCTGGACAGGATCAAATCCTGCAGCCCGGATCATATTTTCCATTTCGTCCCGGGTTAATCCCTTGGCCGATCTTGCCCCCGCAGTGTGTGTGATCCGCTCTTCAATGATAGTGCCGTCCAAATCGTCTGCCCCAAAATTCAGGGCGACTTGGGCAAGGGGT
>JAKSAU010000529.1 GCA_022361535.1 Desulfobacterales bacterium | reverse complement strand
ACCGAATGTCGATTTAAGAAGTTTTTAAAAGCTAAACTTATTGCCATTGGTCGGCAGACAGGGCGGTAAAGTGAAGTTGTATAAATATACCGCGAGCTGCAACCAACAAAGTTTATGGCTCCCTGTGAACTAACAAATAATTTCAATTTTCAAATGCAGGTATTTGCCAATTCATAGAATACCAAAAACTCACTTTTCTATTATAGTAAGTTGCAGACCTGTCCGACGGACAATGGCAATAAGTTTAGCTTTTGCCACTTCTTAATTCAACATTCCGAGTTCGATATTCATTATTAAATGTCGAATAAAGAATATCGAACTGGGAATTATGAAGTGATAACCACATTGAATTTAACGGCTTTTTGTCTATCTATGATTTTTAAGACATAGCAATTCCATTGGCATTGAACTACCTTAATTTTACTGCTATAATAGTTTTGGTTTAGTTGAATTTGAGTAATGGACTTTAGAGATGTAAATAAGACCGGAAATACCTTTTACGCTTGCCTTTGTCCCTTTTATAATTTCTATCAGGTCTAAATGGTATAATATTTCGCGCTAACTCTTCATAGATAAAATCAATCCATTCCATCATATTTTCACGTGTAAATATACCTTGGAGCGCTTCCTTTACCTTTGCTAAAGCCGTTGTAAAATTGATTTTATATCGATATTTCTTTGATTTAGTTT
The DNA here is from genome assembly GCA_022361535.1 of Desulfobacterales bacterium. The sequence goes on along the minus strand of JAKSAU010000529.1, from coordinate 1,741 downwards.
TTGGCTCGACACCAGAAGCAAAAATAGCTGTGATATTAGCCAGTAAAATGGTTGCATAAAAATCTTGCATGATGCCAATAACGGATTTCCCCGAAAAGTTTTCCAGTTGAAGACGATGCTTGTCTGTTTTATATGATTCTTCCACATTCCACCGCAAATGGTATAAGTTTTTGAAAAGGTGGCAAGGGAACCTCTGACTATCAAGTAAAGAGGTAACTAATACCTCTATCTCGCCAGTTGACAATTTTACACTAATAAACCTTACTTTCATCGGTTTATATGCTATACCTTCTTTTTTATACCTTCGAATAGTTTCGGGTCTAGGTTTAATTTCTGTGATTAATTCATCATCACCTGGTTCAATTAGTTTTTTTACAGCTTTCCAGCTAGAGGTAGTAACCCTGGCACAGAAATGCTTGTTCCCTTCAAGAATATTTCGGAATATATCATAGGACGGATAACCTCTATCCATGAGTATTAAATCATTTTCAACCAAATATTCTAAGTGATTTATTGCCAGGGTGTGCTCTCCTATTTTTCGATTAACCAATTGGGCATCAAGAGTGATATTATTAAGCACATCATATGCTTTAGAAGCCCGGGCTAGAACTACTGATTTATTCATAAAATTGGTGGTATATTCCCCATATTGCTCAATAGTATGTTTATTCTTGGGCAAATAAACTTCAGAGCCATCAATAGCTACTAATCGAAAACCTTCCCACTTCTTCACTTTGAAATGCTTGTAGAAGAAATCTACACAAACCTTTGTTAATGCATCAAAGGCCAAAGGATCGATCTTTAAACGGGCTTGAGAGAATGCACTTTGGGTTACAAAACGACCAGTGAATTCTTTTTGGTTATATTCTTTGAAAAACCTGTCCAATTCACGTTGTACAGAACTTTGTATAGACGAAATGATAAATAAGCTCAATGATTTAAAGCTAAAATTTCTATTTCTGGTAAAGTACTTTTTATTAGTTCGATATTTATCTATAAAATCGGAATTTGTTAATAAATCTTTCAGTAAATCAATAAGTTTGGCATGATTTTTCCGCGGACTTCAGCTCCTGCTGTTTTTTTGTTAAATTTGTATTCATTAGTATATTTTTTAGTAAACACAACCTTAATATACTAATAAAACCTCTAATTATTAAATAGTTAGAGGTTTTTTTTCTTAACTTATTGCCATTGGTCTTCCGACAGGTAGATTCGTCGAGCTTCACAATGTTATTCCCTTCGGTCAGTTTGTTTCGGTTCTAATGCATATTTGGGATTTATGGTAATCATCCAGCAAAATGGATTAGGCTCCATAGGAGCCTCCTGTTTGTAGGATCAGTGATGAAATACAGCAAGAGCTCCATGGGAGCGACCTGAAAGATAGTAGCATATAAAAAGTAAAAAAATTACACAATCAATATGTGTTAGATGTGTAAGCATCTTGAGTTAATACAGAGGATATGCTTGCATTTAACCAGAATTATGTATTAGTACTTCATTGGTTGAAGCTCGTGGCATGCTTGTACAACTTCACATTACCGCAGAATCTGCCTTGACTTGCAGATATGGCTGCTCGTTCGACAGGCAAGCTCGTTTCAGATATTCTGTGAACTTTTTCGCGAAGCCCAATTCAATAACCAAAATCCACAGGTACCCATTTCAATAAAAACACTAAATTTATAATGTAAAATAAGAATATATGAATAGCCGAATATTGATATTATTAATGACTCTTTTTTTT
>JAKSAU010000380.1 GCA_022361535.1 Desulfobacterales bacterium | reverse complement strand
TTTTCATTTTGCAGATGAGCAGGGCAATGCCGTAGGTATGTTTATTGATCTGTGGAAATTGTGGTCACAAAAAACCGGGGTGGCTGTTGAGTTTGTTCCAAAGCCCTGGGCCCAAAGCCTGGACATCGTCAGAACAGGCAAAGCTGATATTCATGCGGGGTGTTTTTTCTCTGCCCAACGGGATACTTACCTGGATTATGCTCAGCAACTGCGTGACTGCCAGACTCATTTCTTTTTTCATGATTCCATATACGGACTTAAAACCTTAGCAGACCTTAAAGGCTTTCATATCGGAGTGTTGGATAAAGATTATGCGGTTGAGTTTGTACGCAGACAGATGCCTGATGCTGCCTTAAAATTGTATAAAAGCCATCAAGCATTGTTTGACGGTGTTGAAGCCGGTGATGTTAAAGTCTTTATTTGTGATACCCCAACAGCGCTATATTTTCTTGACCGTAACGAGCTTATTTCCAGGTTCCGGTATCATCCGACTTCTCCGTTGTATAAAAAGCCGTTTTTTGCCGCAGTAAAACAAGGAAATGAAGATTTAATAAAACTGGTCAACAAGGGGTTGGCCCAAATTACACCATCTGAACGGGCTGCCATTGAACGCAGGTGGATTGGAAAAGCACCGGTACAGCCTAAAGATCGGATCATTATCGGTCTTGATCAGGCATTTCCGCCTTTCAGCATGCACGGTGCAAATGGTCAGCCTTCTGGTTTGTGGGTGGATCTTTGGCGTGCGTGGTCCGTTGAGACAGGCCGTGAGGTGGTCTTGCGCCTGTATGACCGCAAGGAAGCGGTGCATGCGTTAAAAGATGGCATCATTGACATTCTTTCATCATTTCCGCCTAAGAAAGATACAATGGAGTGGGCTGGATTCTGTATACCGAACTACCGGTTGGACTGGTATCTATACAAAACCGATAGTGCTGGCAGCTCTTCTTTATTTGATATGGATTTAAAAAATCAAGAGACCACATTGAATATTGGGGTGCTTGATAATTCTAGAGTAAACGAGAAATTTATTGAGCAGGGCAATCGTGTAAAAGTTGTCGGTTTTGATTCGACTGCTTTAATGATCCTGGCCTCTGGAAATAAACGAATTGATGCGTTTGTTGCAACTGCGCAGGAGATGGCAGTGCTTCCGGGGCAGTTGGGAGTGGCAGGAGATTTTTCAAGAAGCAGGCTGCCACTGTTCAGTACCCAAATCTATCCCAGGGTTAGAAATGTAAATCCCGGCTTGGTCCATCTGGTGGAATCCGGATTTAACCGTATCCCTCAGGTTAAGAAATCAGATATCGAAGCAAAATGGATTTCAGAGCCAAAACTTCGAGTCTTTGGTCCTGCCACTGCAGGCGTTCAACTCTCTGATGCTGAAGAACAGTGGCTTACCACACATAAACTGTCAGGCGTACCTGTCAAGGTCGGCGTTGAGCCGTCCCTGCCGCCATTTGAATTCATTGGCAAGGATCAAAAATATCAGGGGATGGTGTCAGAAGTTGTGGCTTACCTGACCCAACGCTTGGGGATGAACATCGAGATTGTACCGGATCCAAAAGATCCAAGTGTGGATATCATACCTGCAGCACTGTCGTTTAAAGAAGAAACACCGGATATGGCATACACCCGTTCTTATCTTGATTTTCCCTGGGTGATCATCACCTCTGTCCAGGCGCCTCTGATAACTGGAATGATGGATCTTGACGGTAAAACTCTGGCTTGTCGAAAAAGAGGGCAGGGGGCTGACCATGTTAAACAACAGTGGCCGGGCATCCAGGTAAAGGAGGTCCGATCAACAAGAGAAGGGCTTAATGCAGTTCTCAGCGGCAAGGTTGATGGTTTCCTCGAGAATTTGGCGCTTGCCGGGTATCAGATCCAGGCCAATAATTACACGCAGTTGAAAGTGGCTGCTGCGGCCGCAATGGAAAATAACAGAATTTCCATTGCTGTTCGAAAAGACTGGCCGGAACTTGTCAGCATCTTAAATAAAAGCATAGATGCTATTGACCAAAGTGAACTTGACCGCATTCGCCAGAAGTGGTTCACAGTTCGGTTTGACCAAGGGGCTGATTTGGCTTTTATCCAGAAAATGTCCAGGTGGATTGCCTTTGGTGTTTTCTTGGGGTTTGGGTTGGTTCTGTTTTGGAACCGGATGATCAGGCGTAGGGAAGAAAGGTTTCGCTGCCTTACAGAACACGGAACAGATATTATCCAGGCATTTGATGAAACAGGCCGTTTGATTTATGCAAGTCCCTCACACACAAGTGTTCTCGGGTATCCGATGAAGCAGGTGAATGGAAGATCTGTCTACGAGTTGGTTCATCCGGAAGATGCAGACGAATTCAGAAAAATGATCAGGGAACTTGCCAACACCGGCAAAACAGCAAACCGGATATATCGGATGCCACATTTCGATGGCCATGATTTGTTTTTTGAATCCCATTGTATGGATTTGACTGCTAACAAATCCATTAAAGCTTTTGTAATTAACGGCCGGGATATTACAGAATCTTTAAAAACTAGCGAAGAAATAGTTAAAGCAAAAGAGAGTGCAGAAGCAGCCAACCGTAAAAAAACAGACTTTCTTGCCGGACTAAGCCATGAGGTAAGAACACCTCTTAATGCCATTTTAGGCATGACCGAAATGACTCTTGCCACCCAGCTCAATGAAGGACAGCACCGGAACCTGAACACAGTACTTTCCGCTGCCCGTCACCTGAAAGCAGTTATTTCGGATATACTTGATTTTTCTACTATTGAAGCCGGAAAAATGAAGGTTTTTCAAAAGAATTTCAGGATGGATACCCTGCTGGATAGTTTAACCCATATATGGCAGACCGAGGCCGAAGCAAAAGGGTTAAAGTTTATAC
>JAKSAU010000909.1 GCA_022361535.1 Desulfobacterales bacterium | reverse complement strand
TTCTCCATCTTTGGTCAGGTCGCCGCAGACTAGGACAAAGTCAGCCTTTTGTTTTGCAATTTCTTTCATGGCCGTATCAATGATCTCATCACTTAAGGAAAGAAGTTTACGGTCTCTATCTAAATACTCTTGGAATGCCTTGCCCCCTGTTCCCAGATCCTGATGATAAAAATGGGTGTCTGACAGAACAAAGAAACGGGTGTCAGGGTAGGGGGATTGATTTTGGGTCAGATTTAATGCATCCGGATCATTCTGGAATAAAAAGGGGCGGCTTGACGCACAACCAATGCTAAGAGAGATCATCCTGTTTCCTTTTTTATATGAGAGTATTGATGGGTTTTACCATATCCAAAAAATTAGACAAGGGCAATTTTGTCCAATTAATTGCCTTTAATTTTATTTAAAATGAGCTATGGTATTAATGGTGTAACTCACTACAACTTATGGAGATAAATGGATCTATCCCGCCCAAAAGAGTATGCAGCGTACTTGAGAATTCCCGAACTTGGAAATCTTGAGCTGCTTCATGCTGCCTTCTGTAAACAGCGTTTTTCCCCTCACTTTCATAATGGCCATGTGATTGGGGCCATTGAAAAGGGGGCGCTGGGGTTTGATTACAGGGGGGAAAAACTTGTGGCAAGCCAAGGCCAGATCAACCTGGCAGATCCTGGTGAGGTGCATAACGGTTTTTCTGCAGGAAAGCAAGGGTGGCAGTACAGGATGTTTTACCTGGGACAAGGCCAGCTTGCAGCCATTTTAGGGGAGGATGCCGAAAAAAAAGTATCAATGCCTTTTTTTGGAAAAGGAGTCATTCACGACTCCAGGTTGGCCAAAGAAATTTTAAGCCTTCACAGAGATTTTACAGACCCGGCCGTTTCTTTTCTTGAGAAAGAGACCCGGTTTTATAATCTGGTAAACTGGATTGTACGCAGCTATGCCCGAGAATCATTGTCTTTACCTGATACTGGAAAGGAAGAAAAAAAAGTCGTCCAGGTCAGGGCGTATATAGAGGATCATTTTGCAAATTCCATTGTTCTTGATGATTTGTCCAGGGTCTCCGGGTTGAGCAAGTATTATTTGGTCCGGGTGTTTTCATCCCATACCGGTCTGACGCCCCATGCATACCTTTCTCATGTCAGGGCCGCCCGGGCAAAACAGATGATGGATAAAAAGAAGGATCTTGCAGGAATTGCCCTTGCAGCAGGTTTTTTTGATCAAAGCCACTTGAACCGGATATTCAAGAAAATTTACGGTATCACCCCTGGGCAATACTGCAGGGGACGTATGGATTTATAACACCGGAATCAGGTGTAGAAAACAGCCAGCCATAGTGTGGTTCTGTCAGGGTCTGTCCATGTTACTTTGTGGCGTTGATGTCTTTCAATATTGAGATAGTCTCCCGGGCCTAATCTGACTTCTTTTCCATCTTCAAACAAGATGGTTCCGCTCCCCTGGAGTACAATAACCCATTCGTTTTCATCCTGGTCATACCAGCCGATTTGAGGCGATGTTTGCCCCTTGGACAAGATGCGCTCGATCCTTATGTTTTGGCCTTTTAATACATCCTGGAAGACTTCATTGGGAATGTTGTCCGGTATGGATTCAAATATGTTGTTCATTCAGCCCTGCCCAATTCAAGCACGTTCAAAATTACTGGATAGGTAGTCTAACAGACCTGTTAAATCATCGCTCCACGGTACATTGTCTTTTGAAAACTGTTCTCCCCGTCCAAAAAACAATGTGCCGCAATACTGGGCCGCATTAAGATCTGTACCCGCATCTCCCACCATAAGTACGTTTGGTGCATCAAGTTTGTTATCAAAGATAATTTTTTCCAGGAGAAACTGCTTTTCAGGCGGTGTCCCGTGAATACCTTTAAAAAACGCGGCAAGCTCTTTTTGTATGAGAACATCCTGCAGTTCTTTTTCTGGGGTGCCAGACGCAACAAACATGGGCAGTTTGCCGGATAAAAGATCCAGGCATTCCTTTGCTCCAGCCACCATTGGCGCATTCAAAACCGCATCAATGCAAAGCTGGGTGAATCGGCTGCACAGAGTCTCCATCATCTTGTCAGATAAGGGGCTTTTGAGCACTTCCCGGTAAAACCACTCAAATTTTTTAAACCTGCTGATCCCCCCATGTTGCCTGTGATAGTCCATCAGCCTATCCATGGCGTTGGGCCCGAACTCTTTCACCGTTAACCCGAAGGCCCTGGTTTTAACGGCATTGCTTTCAATCAGCACCCCGTCACAGTCAAATACCACTGCTGATAATTGTTGTCTTTCCACTGTCTGAATCCCAATATCCTTTAATAAATAACTGCTGACAGCCTCCAATTAAAGTGTCAGGCCGACCAAAACGCAACCTGCAATCCGGATCATTTGGCTCCAACCGTAACTGCTTAGTAAAATAATGCAGGCATCATTATGTTTACACCGGTCATTTTTTTATTAAAAGGAATTATTTAGACATTGTTCTCAAAGACATCCGGCAGCATCCGACCGGCAGCGCTTGCAGTGATGCATTTGGGGAAGATAGCGATTGGCAGCTTTCCGCAGCTGCTTTATCTGCCGCTTAGAGGGTGGGGGAACATGCGCAAGTTCAGTGCCTTCCAAAGGCATCAAAGGGATAAGGTTCATCAGATCAACATTCAACGCTGCCATATGTTTTGCAACAAACAGGCAATGATCATCATTGATCCCAGGTACGATCACAGTATTGACTTTGACTGTGAATCCAAGTGTTTTAAGCGATTCAATGGCTGACATTTGCTGCTCGATCAAAAGAGAAGATGCTGCCTTCCCTGTATACCTCTTTCCATTCAACCCGACCTGTTTGACCAAAAGAGAGCCGATTCCCGGGTCAATGGCATTGACGGTAAGCGTTACGAACCGGACGCCAAGTTCATATAGATCTTGGATATATGGTTTTATGTTCAGGCCGTTAGACGAGACGCAAAAAGAGATATCAGAGAAGTTTTTCCGGATCAGCTCAAATGTTGCCAGGGTTGATTCAGGGTGACAGAACGCATCCCCAGGGCCTGCAATTCCAGCCACACAGATGTTCGGCATGTCTTCCAATACTTGAGAAAGCCGTTCCAGCGCCTCATGGGGTGTGAGCACTTCCTTTGTGACACCGGGCCGGTTTTCGTTTGCACAGTCATAGTCCCTTCTGCAATAGGAACATTCAATGTTACAGGACGGTGCTACAGGCAGATGGATTCGCCCGTATTGCTTCCTGGATTTGGCAAAAAAACAGGGATGACGCTCTGCAATGGGGATATCAAGGGTATTCATCGAGTTTGTTCTCCTGCCCTGCCAATTTTTATGGCATCCTCTGGACAAACAGAAAGACAATCACCGCAATTGGTGCAATTGGCCTCATCCGGCCGTGTCCCCATATCGCAAACCTTAAGACATTTGTTGCAATCGTTACAGTCTGTGGTCTTGTATATTCTGAACAAAGAAAAACGCTTTAAAAGATCCAATAAACCACCTGTGGGGCATACAAACCTGCACCAGGCATTGGATAGAATCAATCCTGCAAATAATAAACCCAGGACAAAGAACGTGCGAACCAGCCAGAAAAGATTAGCATGTTCAAAGGTCAGTTGTGTGGATTCTAAAAAGCCTCCCACTCGGATCGGGACCGCCTCTCTTGGCTGGCCCATGATAAACCAGATATACAAAGCGGTTATCAGTGCCAGGTATTTTCCATAAGGAGCAATAGATGCAATAACAGATCGCGCTTTGGATTTGACCAGGCTAAGTTTACTCACCATCTGGCTGACAAGGCCGCCGGGACATGCCCAGCCGCAGAACGCCCGGCCAAAAAGAAGCACAGAAAGGGGCAGCAGAAGCCAGAATCCCCAGAACATAGTGAATATACGTCCGTGACATGTGATGACCGGGCAGTTCTGGCAACTGACATAAGGTACAATGAACGGACAACGAAAAATTCCATAATATGACCATTGACCCATGATTAAAATGCCTGCTGTCTGGGTCAACCGCCTCCAAATTTTAAGGCCTTTGCCTACGGCTTGGGGCTCATATATAGACCCTGCATGTACTCCCTTGGAATTAGACATCTTTCACCCCCAGTTTTTTTGTCAGTTCTTGCCCTTTTACCGATAGTGCAGGAATAAAACCTGCTGCCTGGAAAAAGGCCTGGCCTTCTTCGGAACAGATGTAATCCACGTAATGATCTGCAAGCTTTCTGTCTTTTGCATCTTTCATCACACCGATGGTAAATGTCAGGGGCGGTGGAGGGAAAAATTTCTCCGGAATAGGAATGATTTCTGCCTTGTCCCGGAATGCGGGCATTTGGGTTAGCCGGTACTCGACGACAGATACGTCGCCTTGATTGTCAATCAGCTGCTCCATACTCCGCTGTACACAACTGCCTTTCACAACAGCATTTGCCATGGCTTTTTCGAGTACGCCTGCTTTTTTTAAAAGGCCTGATACAGCTTTGCCGCCGGGAGGAGAGGCCTGAGGGGACAAGATGACTCGTACGCCTGGTTTAGCCATATCCTGGATGTCCGAAATTCCTGCAGGGTTTCCCTTCGGGGTTACCACGACATACCGGGTATAGCAAAGCGGTTTAAAATAGAGCATTTTGTCAGCCGCTCTTAGCTTTTTTGATAACCCAAGAACCCGTCCGGCAAAAACTTCGGTGGAAGCACTGCCCAGCAAAGATTTTCCTAAGGCGGCAGCAAACGCACCTGTATAGGCAATTTCAATTCCCGTTTTTTCAAAATATTGTTTGTTTGCCGGAATAAACGCTTCTGCCAGTCCGCCGCAGGACCAGACCTGGAGACTGTTTTGTGAAAATGACGCTTTGGCTTCTGTACCTGGGGACACCAACGCGGCGGCTGCCACTGCAGTTGCTGACTGCTTTAAAAAGGTCCTGCGGTTTACGCCTTTTTGCATGTCTTTTTTTAGGCCTTTCATCTTTGTTCCTTATCCCTATGGTTTTGTAGTCAAAAACGTCAAACCATAAAAAAGAACAAGAAAGAAGACCAATCGATTATATGGATGAAGCAAAGGGTTGAGATAGAAAAAATCTATATAAAGTGAAAAGGGAGAGTTGAATAGTTTAAAGTGAATTGTATTCTAAATAAAACCCTGCCTCTGAGGATCGAGAGCAGGGTTTTATTTAGTTTGTTTTTTTTATTTAGCTTTCAATGGCACCGGAACGCACGCCTTTGAGGTATTCCATACAGAACTGATCGTGTCCTAAAAGCATGTCAGCGGTCTGGATGGTGGCCATGATTTTTTTATCCAGCGGATCAATAATGGCTGAATCCATGCCGGCATCCATCATCAGGGTCACAAAAGTTCTATTGATGATATGGCGCTGGGGCAGACCATAGGAAATGTTGGACAGCCCGCCTGTGATATGGACTTCCGGATATTGGGCTTTGATGGCCCTTACCGCATCCAGAACCATAACCCCTTTGTTGGAATCCGTAGAAATGGGTTGAACCAGCGGATCCACATAGATGTTGGCCGTAGGAATCCCGATGTTGTTCAGTTCGGCCACAAGGGTCTTGGCCCGGTTCAGGATATCATCGGCAGATTCAGGCATGCCCGCATCATCCATGCAAAGCGCAATGACTTTGCAGTCTTTTCCGTCAAGGAAAGGCATCATGGCGTCAAAACGTTCTTTTTCAAGGGAAATGGAGTTTATCATGGGTGTTTTGTCTACCATGGAAAATGCCATTTCGAGGATGGCTGGATCCGGACTATCCAGGGCTAATGGGATTTCACAAACGGGTTGGATGGTGTCCAGAAGCCAGCGCATGTCCTCTTCTTCATGGCCGATGCGGGCACCGGCATTCACGTCAATATAGGTGGCACCTGCGGCCTGCTGTTTTTTAACATCGTCAATAATGTAATCAGCGTCCCTGTCGGCCACAGCCGCCTGGACTAGTTTTCTGGAGGTGTTGATTCGTTCACCGATAACTTCAAACATCATTTCCCCCTAATTTATAAAGGATTTAGCCATTTTTGAAGCGGAACCTGCATCAGCTGCAAATCCGTCCGCACCGATTTCATCGGCAAAAGCCTGGGTAACCGGAGCACCACCTACCATGATTTTAACCTGGTCACGAAGGCCTGCTTCAACAATGGCATCTACGGTTTGTTTCATGGCCGGCATGGTGGTCGTCAAAAGGGCTGACAGACAGACAATCTGTGCATTTTTCTTTTTGATTTCTTCAACAAAGTTTTCAGGAGCAATATCAACACCAAGGTTGTGGACTTCCAGACCAGCACTTTCCATCATCATGGATACCAGGTTCTTACCTATGTCGTGGAGATCTCCTTTAACGGTGCCGATGATTACGGAACCCGCTGATGCTCCTTCTCCATCACCAAGCATGGGCTTTAAGATTTCTACGCAGGACCCCATTGCCTGAGCAGCCATGAGAACTTCAGGGATGAACATATCGCCGGATTCCATTTTCTCACCTACAATATCCATACCGGCGATCAGGCCGTTGTTAAGAATGTCCTGGGCCGGGGCATCTGCTGCTAAAGCTGCATTTACAAGGTCTGTGAGTTTTGCTGCATCACAGGATACAAGTGCTTCTGTCATTGCATTGAAATCAGTCATTGTTAATCTCCTTAATTAAAAATTATTTTAGGTATATTACGTTTATTCTGTATTTTATGAGTTAAGTTGAATTTTGCTTCCGCTTCCAGGACATCAGGCTGCACCTGCTGCCATCATTTTTGTCCTGCTTGTTTGTTGGAGCTGTTTGCGCTGTCTGATCCAGTCTTCATATTCGTTTTGGGAGGCAACACAAAGGCCGCAGTCTTTCAAAATTTGAGATACAAAATCCACGCTGCGGCGTGCATCTTCAATATCCAGGGAATTATTGGCAACCCCTGCCAAACCTTCGGCCGGAGGAACAATTGATGTCACCACATTAGCGCCTGCATCAAGACGTGCTTTTAAACCGTCCAGGCCGTCCACATCCAGGGATGCAGGGATCAAACGATCCGGCATAGCCAGCCGCATGACAGCAATTACTTTTTGTTCCATCAGCCGGGATACTTTAATGCTCTCTGACATTGGCGTACCGGACTGGGGGACAAAGGTCATGACCCGGACCTGGTCGAACGACATATCCCGCATGGTGATAATGGAATCGGCCAGATCGTTCAGTGTCTCTCCCACCCCTGTGAGCAAGCCTTCCTCCACAAGCAGGCCTTTTTTTGCAGCCGTTTGTTTGCAAGCCATGCGCAAATCATAGTCCTGTGCCGGGCGCAGTTTTGTGTATAGGCTTTTGTTATGGGTTTCCTGGTAACAGGCCAGCCATTGGGCATCAGACGTTGCAATTTCCTTTACCACGCTGTCAGGCACGACTCCCGGGGAGACCATGACAGGCAGGCCGGTTTCCCTTTTTACTGCCCGGACCAGGTTGACTAAAGGCTGGAATCCGGTGCGGTGAAATTGCGGATCTTCGCCCATGGTAAGGTCGATCAGGTGTACACCTGTCTGGGCCATCTGTTTTGCTGCTTTTAAGGTGTCTGCCAGGTTTTTTCTGTATCTGGCAAGGGAGGTATTGTCTTTGCGGTACTGGCAGAAATGACAGTTGTTCCGGCAGTGGGTTGAAAAGTAAAGAAACCCGTACAGGAAAACTGTTTTCCCGAAACAGTCATACCTTGCGCGCCTGGCAGCCGAGAAAAGCCGGGACAGGTCTGCGGGATCATTAAGAGCCAGCAGCGCTTGGATATCTTCCCTGTTGAGATGGTCTCCTTTTTCTGCTTTTTTTAGTGGTGCAACGGTCATTTGCGTCCTCTTTTCTTATTTCTTTCCAATTTAAAAAGAAACGATTGATGGGGGACTTTGCACGATGTATGCCAAATTTTTGCGTGGGTTCTCAGGTAAGGGAAATCCCTATAGTTACCAGTAAATTTGAGTTTTTATCTAATTCCAGAATGCTTTTTGAGTTTATAATTTTCTTAAAAACTTGAAAATTTCTCAAACCTTTTCACGCCGTGTGAGGTAAAGGGGGGTGAATATATGGATATCGGCGCGTTTATCCCGGAGACGGCTGCCGTATTTTTCCAAAAATACACCTGATGCCGTTTTCCGGGATAATCGCGCCTGCGTGCCAGAATTCTATGTAATTGTTCTGGGCTATGGGCTGGATACACTGCTTATGTTTCTTTGAGGCGGGTTAGATCTATAATGATATGGTATATATTTTGTATGATTAATATTTATGTTACTCTTTGGGTCCATGATGAAAACACTAAATGCTATAAGCGCAGCTGTGGTAGTTATCGCCATATTGATAAGCTTGTGTCTGGTACCTGCAGCTTCAGCCGTTAATGGGCCGGAACTAACGGCTGAGGAACGGCTATGGTTGTCGAACAATGACGGCAAAATCCGTCTTGCTCCGGCGCCTGACTGGGAACCCATGGAGTTTTTTGATGAAAACGGTGTATACCAGGGTCTTGTAGCTG
>JAKSAU010000622.1 GCA_022361535.1 Desulfobacterales bacterium | reverse complement strand
CCCCGTCCAACTCGCCCGCTCCGAGGCGGTCGAGCAGGGCGGCGGAAATGCGTTCGCGGAGTTCAGTCTACCGCAGGCGGTCATGCGGCTGAAACAGGGGTTCGGCCGCCTCATGCGGCGCAGCGAGGACTACGGCGTGGTGGTCGTCGCCGACGCGCGGATGGTCCGCAAGAGCTACGGGCGCGTCTTCTGGAACAGCCTACCGCCGGCGCGTCCCTTTACCGCCTCCGGGGAGGAACTTATCGAGGAGGTCGGAAGCTTTTTGTCGCGATTGAATGGGGAGGAATGAAAAAGGACGGGCGTCCGAAGGGGAAGCCCGTCCATGCGTGGGTCAAAATGACGCGCTGTCCGCGTTCGACCGGATTGCCTACGCTACCGTCGCGAGTACGTCGCCCACGCTGAGGATCAGGTGATCCTTGTCGTCGATTTTGACGGTGGTACCGGCGTACTTGTCGAACATCACGCGATCGCCGGCTTTGACGGTGATCTCCTCGTCGCTTCCGATCGCGACGACGGTGCCGATCTGCGTCTTTTCCTGGGCGGTCTCAGGAATATAAAGACCTCCCTTGGTCTTTTCCTCTCCCTCATCTATTTTGACCAGAATTCGATCACCCAGCGGTTTAACAGTCATGCTGTCCTCCTATTAGACGTTACAAAGTTTGATTAGCTGTGGAGAAATATTCCGCAGGAAATATAACGACCTCGCCTCAACCGGTCAAGAAAAACTACGTGAAGAGGGCGCACAAAGTGAAAATGGGGCATTTTCACCCTGTTTTCGGGCAAAAACAGTGAAGTGGGTCGTTTTGACGCGAATTTGTTCGGAACGGTTCCTATCCCTCGTGTCGGGCGGCATGGCTAACTATTTGGCGTATATACACATAATGTCGATAAAACACGGCATAAAAAGCTGGCATAGCGATTGCTTGGTAGTTCGCGGAGGAAAGAATGGCAGCAACTGTAACGCGAACCAACACATCATCGGGGACGCGCCGCTCCGACGACGAGAATGTCCTCTCCATGTATCTCAAGGAGATAAACAAAATCCCCCTTCTCACGCGAGAACAAGAGGACTACCACGCACGGCGAGCCGCCAAGGGAATCCGGGAGGCGAAGGATGCGCTGATCAAGGCCAACCTACGCTTCGTGGTGAACGTGGCCAAAAAGTATCAGAACCAAGGGTTGCCTCTGTCGGATCTCATCAGCGAGGGCAACATCGGCCTCATGAACGCGATCGAACGGTTCGACGTCGATAAGGGATATCACTTCATCTCCTACGCGGTGTGGTGGATCCGTCAGGCGATTCTCAAAGCGATCTGTGAGAAATCGAGGATGATCCGGCTGCCGTTGAACCGGGCGAACGAACTCGTACAGATCGAGAAGGTGCGTAAGGAGATTCAGGGTTCGCGCAGGGAGGAGGCGGAGCTCCAGGAGATCGCCCGTACCCTGGACATGAATCCCGACCACGTCGCCGACTTGGTCAATATTTCGCGCGATCTCATATCGTTGGAGACGCCGGTTTACAACGAGAAAGACTCCTCGGTG
>JAKSAU010000766.1 GCA_022361535.1 Desulfobacterales bacterium | reverse complement strand
TCAATTAATTTATATCATCTGCTATATCATTTCTACGCTAAATAGCAACTTTAAATAGCAAATTGTATACCAGATTCAAATCAAGATAAACAGCCTAAATCCAAGTTGTCCCCAATTTTCAGCTTTCAGAATCATATATCTCATTTAATGCTTGATCCGCTGTGTTGTACAAAAATTCAAAATTGACCTGCTCTAAAGCAGTAGGCGAGGCTTTCTGGCTTTGCAAGAGAGACGCTCCAAGCTCTCCCATGACCAGTTTAACCATAAAAGCGGGGGCTGGCATGATGGCGGGCCTGCTCAACGCCCTGCCCAAAGCTTTAGCAAAATCTTTTTGCCGTATAGGGGAAGGACCTGAAAAGTTAAACGTCCCTTCAATATTATTTTCAATTAAGAAAGAGATGGCCCGGTTAAGATCCTCAATATGAATCCATGGAAACCACTGATTCCCGGATCCCATGGGACCACCGGCAAACATCTTAAATGCACGCCCCATTACTTCAAGGGCTCCTCCCTGCCCTAAAACCACCCCAAAACGCAAAATAGAAACATTGGCACCTTTATCCCTGGCTGATTGTGCCTCGTTTTCCCAGTCGAGGCAAACATGGGCCAAAAAGTCCGATCCGCACGGTTCTGTCTCAGACAATGTTGTCTCACCCCTGTCCCCGTAAAACCCGACTGCAGAAGCATTAAGGAGTTTGCCTTCCCATTTATCTCCCATGGCAGAAACAAGATTCATGGTCGTCTTTACCCTGGAATCATAAATCGCCTGCTTATAGGCTTTAGTCCAAGGCTTAAAAATATTTCTACCGGCAAGATTTATTATTATGTCAGCCTCTGTAACTTGGTCCTGCCATTCTCCCGGGATGGTGGTGTCTGCAGATATCCACGTAAAATTATCATGCTCTATATGATGTTTGGCAGAGGTTCCCAGTCCAATCACATGATAACCGAGAGAAAGCCACTGTTTTGCCAGATAACTACCCACGAAGCCTGACGCACCTGTAATCAAAACTGTTTTCATTGTAACTCTCCTTGAAAGAATGAGCGGATAAGTTCAATATAACCATGATCACGGAATTAACAAACTCCCGTGACTGTGAACAAAATCACCAACAAAACACTGATAGTTTTCACCTGTCATTAAACCCTATTTACACTCATATTTAAATTGCAAACTAAAGATTTATATTCTTACTAAAGGCAACTAAGAAAGGAGACGTTATGATTGAAATTTTAGCATTATTATTAGGAATTACAGTTCTGAGTTTAGGATATTATTCAAACAGAAGCAACACCTCTACAGTTGCATGCAAACTTTGGGTCCAGGAGAACCCTTCAACAGATTGGATTTGTGTTGATCAATCAAAGTAAGATAGACTAATTAACCCTAATTTTTTTTATGACCATCCGTTCTGTATGGAATTTCAGACTTTTATGAAATGAGGTCATTTGAAATAATATTATGAATCGGCCCTTAACTAGATGAGGGTGTAAATTTGATTCTCTAAATACATTTTAATTAAATCTTTAGAGGTTAAACAACATGGGACAATTCAATCTAAGCCGGATTTTTAATCCCCGCCGGGTGGTTGTAGTTGGTGCCAGTGAAAAACCCGGAACTATCGGAAACGCCCTAATGTCAAACTTACTGCAGGGTGGGTTTTCAGGAGAACTGACCCCTATTAATCCTAAATACGATTTCATACACGGCTTACCCGCATCTGATTTTGTTTCAGATTTGAAAACTGGCGTGGATCTTGCCGTTATTGCTACACCGATTCACACAGTTCCTGAGATCGTTGAGGAGTGCGTCCTAAAAAAAATCGCTGGTGCAGTTGTAATTTCCGCCGGAGGTAAAGAAGCAGGAGATCAAGGCAAAAACATTGAGGCAAGGATTCGGAGAACCGCGTATAAAGGCGGACTTCGGATAATCGGACCTAACTGCCTTGGAATACTGAACCCGGGCGCAAATCTGAATGCCAGTTTTGCCTCGGAGATGCCAACGTCCGGAAACCTGGCCTTTGTTTCTCAAAGTGGGGCTATCTGTACGGCAGTTCTCGATCTTGCGTTTAGAGAGCGATTCGGATTTAGTCACTTTGTAAGCACTGGGTCTATGCTGGACGTGGATTTCGGTGATATGATCGACTATTTAGGAAATGATCCTTCCGCTAAAAGCATCCTGCTCTATATCGAAAACCTCACCAACTATAGAAAATTCATGAGTGCTGCAAGATCAGTTTCCCGTATCAAACCGATTATCGTTTTAAAGTCGGGGCGAAGCGATGCCGGTGCCAGGGCAGCAGCTTCCCATACCGGTGCCATGGCGGGTGAAGATGCTGTCTATGATGCTGCTTTTAGACGGGCAGGAATTGTGCGAGTGGACACCATAGAGGAACTTTTTGATTGCGCGGAATTGACTGCCAAGCAACCCCGCCCGCTTGGACCGAGACTGGCCATCGTCACCAACGGAGGAGGTCCCGGAGTAATGGCTACAGACACTTTAGCCAGGTATGACAGGGAACCTGCTTTACTCGATAATGAAACCATTCAAAAATTAGACGAGTTACTACCACCGTTTTGGAGTAAGGGAAACCCGATAGATATTCTCGGGGATGCCACCCCGGAAAGATTCCATCATGTTTTAGAAGCCTGCTTTGAATCTAAAAATATCGATGGTGTTCTCGTTATTCTGGCGCCACAAGCCTTAGCCGATCCGGTTGCGGTTGCAAAGGCGCTGGTTCTCGCAATGAAGGGTCGAAAAAATCCGGTTTTCACGTGTTGGATGGGCGGAAAAAGTATTGAACGTGCGGTCAGAATTTTGAATGAATCCGGTATTCCAACTTATGAGACCCCGGAGCGCGCAGTCAAGGCATTTTTGTATATGTATGATTATTCCAGGAACCAGGAAACTGCCCTTGAAATTCCAGCCAAACTGAATAAACGTTTAAAATTTAACCGCGATAAAGCAGCTGCACTGATTTCTGCTGCACCTGACAGCGGATTTATGTCTGAATCGGATTCAAAAGAGCTATTGTCGGCATACGGATTTCCAACCGTCACAACTGAAAAGGCAGGCAGTGCAGACGAAGCAGCCCGGTTAGGAGATGAAATGGGTTATCCGGTAGCCATGAAGTTAGATTCTCCTGATATTTCCCACAAGACCGAGGCTGGTGGTGTTCGGCTTGATATCCGAAACCAGACCGAACTTCGGGAAGCTTTTGAACAAATTATTGAATCTGCTCAAGCGTATCAACCGAGTGCCCATATTGATGGTGTAACGGTTCAATCCTTTCTCTCAAATCCGGACTTTGAAATTCTGCTCGGTGCTAAATGCGATCCCAATTTTGGCCCCATTATTATGTTCGGC
Organism: Desulfobacterales bacterium; assembly: GCA_022361535.1. The sequence continues at coordinate 4,118 of JAKSAU010000766.1, read as the reverse complement.
ATGGGGGGAATATTTACTGAAGCTTTAAAAGACAGGACCATAGGGCTTCCGCCGATGAACCGGCTTCTGGCCCGTCGGCTTATGAAGGAAACAAAAGTTTATTCACTTCTTAAAGGATACAGAAATCGTCAGGCTGCAGACATGGAGCAACTCGAAGAGATGGTGATACGACTGTCACAGCTTTTGATAGATTTTCCAGACATTTCCGAACTGGACATGAACCCTATATTGATCAAAGATGGTAATGCAACTGTGGTGGATGCAAGAATTCTCGTATCACGTACCTGCATTGAGTCTTGCCAGAATCTGGTTATTGGCCCCTATCCTGCGGAATACGAATCCCATGAAACTACGGCCGATAATGATCAAATTTTTATTCGGCCGGTAAAACCGGAAGATGCCCCACTCTTAGTCGATTTGTTTAACGTTCTCTCAACTAAATCGATTTACTATCGCTTCTTTTCACCGATTAAAGAACTAAAGCCCGACATGCTGGCCAGGTTCACCCAAATCGATTACGACAGAGAAATCGCTTTGGTGGCTATCGATGAAAGCGCAAACCCGGAAAGAATCCTTGCAGTCGCCAGGATTATCGGAGACCCTGACGGGAAAAAAGGAGAATTTTCCATTGTCGTGGGTGATCCCTGGCAGGGGAAAGGCATCGGATCCTTTCTTTTAAAACGTGTCCTGAACATTGCTGAATCCAGGGGATTTGAAAACGTCATGGGCCTTGTTCTAAAAGAAAACAAAAACATGATCGAAATGGGAAAGAAACTCGGCTTTAAAATCAAATTTGGTGACGGCGGACTTGTTGAGCTTGTCATTCGGTTTGGATCATAGTCCTATTTGCAAGGACAGATACAAATCCCGAGACCTCATCTGGAGTGAATCAATCTTGCACGATGATTAAATCCCGTCTATAGTGCAAATCAGTATTCATAGAATTCACAAAGAACGATGAGGAAAATCAGTGGCTGAGACATCTTGCCCTTGCCCTTTTTGCAGAATAGAAGAATCTAAAATAAAAAAAATAGTAGGCAGTGTTTTTGCGATTGAAGATACCACACCCGTAAGCCGTCACCACATGCTTATCATCCCCTTTCGCCACTGCAAAGACTATTTTGAAATGAACAGTACAGAACTTTGTGATGCGCACGAACTTATTTCAATACTTCAAAAAGATATCTTAGAAAAAGATGCAAAGGTAGAAGGGTTTAATATAGGAATCAATTGTGGTGAAGTGGCCGGCCAGACTGTTTTTCACACCCATATTCACCTTATCCCCAGGCGCCGGAACGACACACCGTCGCCCAGGGGCGGCGTCCGGGGGGTGATTCCGGACAAGATGGGCTATTAATTTTCGGCTACGTCTAAATTTCCGATATAGGTTTCACCGGTTTCGATGTAGTAAATACCTTCCGAAATATTGGTGATGTGATCGCCAATGCGTTCTAAAAAGCGTCCCATAAATATCAAAAGAGTGCAGCATTCGACAACTGATGTGTCTTCTTGCATACGTCCTCTTAAATCGGTCATTAAACGGGCAAACTTTCGATCAACCACATCATCACGGTGCCAGACTTCAATAGCGCCTTGAACATCCATTTCAAGAAACGCTTTAACGACATCGTTAATCATTTTCCGGCAGATCTTTCCAATTTCCTGGATCAGAGAAACTGATTCTTCAGGCAGCATCTGACAGCAGCCCATTTCAATAACCCTGCGCGCTATATTGGCGGCATAATCGCCAATACGCTCAAGTTCAGAACCGGTTCGCATCACGACTAAAAGATATCTTAAATCAACTGCAAGCGGAGTTCGTTTGGCAAGCAGTTTAACAGCGTTATCTTCCAAGTCCTTATATAAGCCATTGAGATTTTCATCTTCTTTGACGACTTCCTCAGCAAGGCGGATATCACTAGTATCAAGGGCTTTAAGTGCTTTGGCCAACTGCCACTCGCAGGTCGTCCCCATGGCTGAGATTTCCGTGTTTAACTGGCTGATCTCATCGTCATAGGACTTTACAATATGCTCTTCCATTGGGTCTCCTTGCCCGGTGGTTAACCGAACCGTCCTGTAATGTAGTCTTCAGTAAGCTGATGCAGGGGATTCAAAAAGATTTGATCTGTCGGTCCGATTTCGATCAAGTCCCCCAGATGGAAATAGGCAGTACGTTGTGACACACGGGATGCCTGCTGCATGGAATGAGTCACGATGGCAATTGTGTATTCTTGTTTTAACTCGTCAATCAAATCCTCAATAATAGCCGTAGCAATGGGATCCAGGGCAGAACAAGGCTCATCCATGAGAATGATTTCAGGATTAACAGCAATCGTCCTGGCAATACACAAACGCTGCTGCTGGCCGCCGGAAAGTCCCGTCCCAGGCTGATCAAGACGGTCCTTTACCTCATTCCAAAGACCTGCACGTTTCAAAGATTTTTCCACGAGTTCATCGGTCTCATCCCTGTGCTGCACCAGACCGTGAATTTTAGGGCCATAAGCGATATTATCATAGATGGATTTGGGAAAGGGGTTAGGTTTCTGGAACACCATGCCGACCATTGCACGCAGGGGAACCACATCTACATCTTTATCATAGATATTTTTCCCATCCATAGTTATTTCACCTTTGACCTGACAGCCCTCGATGGTATCATTCATCCTGTTCAGGCAGCGCAAAAACGTTGATTTCCCGCAGCCGGACGGTCCAATCATGGAAATAACCTCATTACGTCCGATATCCAGTGAAATATTGTTAATGGCCTTTTTTTCACCGAAATTATAATACACATCCACATTCCGGCAACTCATCCGGGGATTTACAACAGCCATCTCACCAACGGTGGTCCGCTCTTCTCTGGCCACAAGCTGACGTTTTGTTGATCTTGTTTTTGGTATGTTGGCCGTTGTTTTTTCTTGTTTCATATCTGTTTCCATTTGCTTGACTGCAGGCATTTGCATGTTCCCCCCTTTTGGCTGACCCAAATAGAAAAACCCGTGACCGGGCACACCATATGGCATGCCCGGCCTTGGTTATATCAAACTGACTACTTAAGGTCAGCCATTGTCAGAGGTTTGAGATTTTTAACATTGTCCTGGAACATTTTTCTTTCATCAGCAGGCATGGGAATCAGACCTTTGTCGGTCAGGTAACCTTCGTCACCCCAGGCTTTTTCGCTGGTGAACTCGGCAAGATATTCTTTCATACCGGGAATAGTATTCACGTGGGCTTTTTTCACGTAGAAGAACAAGGGACGGGATACGGGGTAAGAACCGTCAGCAATGGCTTCGAAAGTCGGCTGTACACCGTCAATGAAGGAACCCTGAATTTTGTCAGTGTTCTGATCAAGGAAAGAGAAACCAAAGATACCAAGGGCATTGGGATTGGCTTCCAGTTTCTGTACGATCAGGTTATCGTTCTCACCGGCTTCAATGTAAGCACCGTCTTCACGAACAGTGTGGCAAAGCGCTTTGTAAGCTTTTTTGTCTTTTTTCTTAAGATCTTTGATCCATTTGAACTTTTTGGCGCCGCCTTCCATGGCAAGCTCTACAAATGCATCACGGGTACCGGATGTGGGAGGAGGACCAAGAACTTCAATTTTTACGTTAGGAAGTGCGGGGTTTACGTCTTTCCAGGTTTTGTAGGGGTTGGGCTGCAGTTTGCCGGCAACGTTACCAGCAGGCACGTCTTTGGCAAGTGCCAGGAACAGGTCTTTTCTGGACAGTTTGAAAGCAGCAGATTTTTTTGAGTTTGCAACAACGATTCCATCATAACCGATTTTTACTTCAACGATATCGCTAACACCGTTTTTCATGGCTTTTTCAAGCTCACTGGCTTTGATGCGTCTGGAAGAGTTGGTGATGTCAGGATGCTGAACGCCAACACCGGCACCAAAAAGTTTATGCCCGCCGCCGGACCCGGTAGATTCGATTTTAGGGGTTTTAAAAGAGGTGGTTTTACCAAACTGCTCGGCTACAACTGTGGCAAACGGGTAAACAGTAGAGGAACCTACGATGGAGATATAATCTCTTGAGGAACCTGCATGCACATTTGAGAGGCCCAGGGTCACAACAGCTGCCAGGGCGGTTAAGGTAACAATCAATTTTTTCATGTTT
>JAKSAU010000152.1 GCA_022361535.1 Desulfobacterales bacterium | reverse complement strand
TCCGGGAGGCTGAAGGAGGCTTTGGAAACCCGGGCGGGCCGGGGGACCTCTCTGAAGGATATTCCCGTGGGGGATCATGACGTTGTGGTCCGTTACGTCGGTCGTATGGAGCGGAAAAGCGTCCAAGTCCGGGAGGACGAAATTCTGCAGGCCGATTTTTCCCGGCAGCAGCCGGAGCAGACTCCCGCAGGCCGGCACGGAATGGTCTTCGTGCAGGGGGGGAGCTTTCAGATGGGTTCGGATAACAGGGAGAGGGGCGAATACCCTGCGCACAAGGTGACTGTGAGCAGCTTTTTCATCGGCAAATACGAAGTGACCCAGGGAGAGTATGAAGCGGTCATGGGGGCTCAACCTTTCTCGGACGATAGTGAACACGGTGATGACTACCCCGTCTACGGAGTGAATTGGGTCCAAGCGGCGGAGTACTGCAACGCTCTGAGCCTCAAAGAAGGATTGACTCCCTGCTATGATTTCGACGGGGAATTTGAGGTTCACTGCGATTTCAGCGCCGACGGCTACCGCCTCCCGACTGAAGCGGAGTGGGAGTTCGCGGCCCGGGGGGGCAACGTCAGCCGGAATTATGCGTATCCCGGAGGCAATGATCTCGACCTTGTCGCCTGGTATCGAAAAAACACCTCCCGCCTGCAACCGGTCGGCCGGAAGCGGCCCAATGAGCTGGGGCTCTTCGATATGGCGGGCAATGTGGGGGAGTGGTGCTGGGATTGGTTCGGCGACTACGGCCACGGGAGCCGGCGAAATCCTACGCATCCGGCATACCCCCCTGCGGATCCGGTCTCGATCGAACCCTTCCGTGTGGTCCGGGGCGGCAGCGATTATGCCCATGCTGAGGCCTGCCGCGTTACTTCCCGGTTCAGCCTCCATCCGGAATTGCAGATGAGCGGATTCCGGCTGGTCCGCCGGGAGTTCAAATCCGGCCGGTTGGAAGTGACTCTGACCGAGCCGGGCCATGTATTTATCGACGGCCGGGAGATCGGCCTGATCGACGCGGGACGGCCGGTCCTTCTGGAGG
>JAKSAU010000373.1 GCA_022361535.1 Desulfobacterales bacterium | reverse complement strand
CTTGAAAACGAAGACCTACGGTTTTATTCAGATCCAACACTGCCTGATCACGTAATACCCCCCCTCCTATTTCCTCCACGACATCATCCATGCCCTGTAGAATATCGTAACTGACGATACCATCCGCCCACACCGGAGCAATCCCGATCAGTATCAACGAGCTTATAAACATGCTATATCTCATCACAGACTCCTAGCCCTCAGGTAATATGCTAAAAATACCCACCCTCCTAGTGCGGAAATAAGGATCGTTCCCATCGACCTCAGTAAATACTGTACCAGAGAAGAACTCACATACCAAAAGAATATTCACTCCTGGAACTCTTAAGCAGCTCTATTCGTAATATCCTATGAATTGACCTATTTTTCACTCGAAGGAGACAAAGCCATGAAATCGTTCCCCTCACATCAACAGCTCTATACCCTGGCAATTATAGCACTAATAACACTGAACCTTCCCAGCCTACACGCACGCCCTATCGTAGGCCGCACCGACACCTTCGCCGACGGCACAACCCAAGGCTGGGGCGGCAGTTATCCCGGTTATACCCCCCATCCCATCACCGTTTCGACCGGAGGACCCGCCGGCCCCAACGACAGCTATTTGCAGATCAGCACCGACGGCTTCCACCTCGCCACGCGCAACCAAAATCGTGCCTGGACTGGCGACTACCTCTCCGTAGGCGTCAAAGCCATCACCATGGATCTCAAACAATTAACCGGAACTAATAATATCCGCCTCCGACTCGCCCTCTTGGGCCCCGGAGGCATGTTCACCACCACAGAAAGAACTCCCTCGCTACTAGCACAAGACGACTGGACCACACATATATTCAGCCTCCAAGCAGCGGATCTCGTCCACGTTTCCGGCGGCACCGGCATACTGACCGACACCCTCCAAACCGTCACCAAAATCCTCATTCGTCACGATTCCTCTGTTCCTTCCCCCCCCGGTACACACCCCCCCCACGTCCGCGCCGCCGTAGGCATCGACAACATCAGCGCCGTACTCCGCGACTACGACGCTGGCTGGACCTTCGGCAACCGCAGCGTCGCCG
>JAKSAU010000377.1 GCA_022361535.1 Desulfobacterales bacterium | reverse complement strand
TCCGATCTTTGCCTGCAGGTTCGGGCAAAACCAATCACTGTTGACGGCAACGAATGGATTATGTTCTATGCTCAAGATATTACCCAGGAGCAGTTTTGGCTGAACATGGATCGGGTCTTTTTCCATGATATCAACAACACATTAACAGCTCTTTACGGGAATGCCCAGCTTCTGGAAATGGGGGATCCCGGAAACGAAGAAATCTCATCCATCCGTGAAACCATTGAACGGCTCGTCAATGAAATTGCTGTCCAAAAGGACCTATCCCACCACAGGGACGCCAATTATAAGGCAACACACTCAGCCGTTGCTTTAAGCCAGGTTAAAAAAGAACTGGAGACGGTTATTAATGGCCACAAGGCCTCGTTTGGCAAAAAGATAGTTGTTTCCTGGCCGGATGAGGATGTTGTCCTGAAAACCGATCCACTGCTTTTGCTCAGAATCCTTGGCAACATGGTGATCAATGCCTTAGAAGCCACAGAACCCAACGGTACCATCAAAATAACAGTTAAAGGTTCGGACCAGGAACAGGTTATGTTCAAGGTCTGGAGCCAGAGCCATATCCCCAAACCGATCCAAAAAAGAATATTCCAGCGATATTTTAGTTCAAAAACCGGTAAAGGCAGAGGACTTGGCACCTATTCAATGAAACTATTCGGCGAAACCTATTTAAAAGGTAAAATTTCCTTTACCTCCTCCCAAACCCAGGGTACCACTTTTACATTTGTTCATCCCCCCACCTGATCTACATGCAAAAACACGTGCAGGATTCGTTTTACATATCCCATTAAAAACTTGACAAATCCAAAGGTTCCATAGTTTTATAAACAACTTAACCTTTTACCAGAAAATTTTTTAATTAGTACTAAGTACAAAGATGGGGAGACGTTTATTTTATGGGGTTCATTGAAAAATGTGTTAACATCATTGACGGGGTCAGCGACAAGATCGGTCATATTGTAGGATGGCTGACCACCTTAATGGTCCTGATTGTCTTTTATGATACCGTTATGCGGTATGCTTTCAACAAAGGAAATGTCGCGCTTCAGGAATTGGAATGGCATCTATTTGCCGTGGTTTTTCTGATAGGCGCCGCCTACACCCTCAAAGAGGGAGGACACGTCAGGGTTGACATTCTTTTTATCAATTTCAGCAAGAAAACCAAAGCATGGGTAGACCTCATCGGTACTATCGTCTTTCTTATCCCCTTTTGCATCATGCTTATTTTTGCCACCCAGAAATTCATCGGCAATTCCTGGGCTGTCAGGGAAATTTCTCCTGACCCGGGCGGTCTTCCGGCCCGGTACATCCTCAAGACCATGATTCCTTTAGGATTCTTCCTCTTAATGGTCCAGGGCCTGTCAGAAGCAGGAAAATGCCTGCTGGTGCTGACTGGCCGCAAGCAAGAGGAGGATGAATAATATGGAATTTATTAATGAATATATGCCCCTGATTATGTTCACGGCGGTTTTTGCACTGTTGCTTCTCGGGTATCCGGTTGCATTTACCATTGGCGGTGTATCCTTATTTTTCGGACTTTGGGGATTTGGCCCATCCTTTTTCGAACTCATGCCATTACGGGTATGGGGCACCATGACCAACTTCACCCTTATGGCTGTGCCCTTGTTTATTTATATGGGGGTAATGCTTGAAAAATCAGGACTCGCTGAAGAACTATTAGAAGCCATGGCGTTAGTATTTGGAAAAATCAGGGGCGGCCTGGCAGTCTCGGTTATCTTTGTTGGAGCGCTTATGGGTGCATCCACAGGTATCGTAGGCGCAACGGTAGTAACAATGGGACTTCTTTCAGTACCGACTATGCTTCGAAGCCGGTACAATAAAAGCCTGACCACAGGTACGGTTGCAGCCTCAGGCACCTTAGGGCAGATTATTCCACCCAGTATCGTTCTGGTTCTTCTTGGTGACATCATGAACGTACCGGTGGGCGATCTATTCATCGGTGCGGTTATTCCAGGCTTTATCCTGGTTTTTCTTTATATGGTTTACGTGTTTATCATTGCCCGAATAAAACCGGAATGGGCACCGCCAATCGACCAGGAAATCCTGGACAGCATCTCAAGAAGTGAACTGATTATCAAAGTGCTAAAGGCCCTGGTACCTCCTCTAACCCTTATGATAGCAGTGCTTGGCTCTATTTTCGCAGGCGTTGCCTCTCCGACTGAAGCTGCGTCAGTCGGTGCCATAGGTGCAACGCTGCTTACAGCCATACATGGCAGATTCAGCCTTAAAATTGTCAAAGAAGTAATGGACACCACAACTAAGCTGACCTGTATGGTCTTTATCATCCTGGTGGGCGCCACCACACTTGGTCTGGTATTTCGCGGGCTCGGGGGTGATGAACTTGTGCGGGAATTGATAGCCGCCCTGCCCTTTGGAAAATGGGGCGTACTCTTTATTGTTATGTCCATTATCTTTATAGCCGGATTTTTCCTGGATTTTATCGAGATCACCTTCATCCATGTACCGGTACTTGCCCCAATTATGGTAAGCATGGGGGTTGACCCGCTTTGGCTGGCAATTTTGATTGCTGTGAACTTGCAGACCTCATTTTTAACGCCGCCCTTTGGATTTGCCCTATTCTATCTTAAAGGCGTCACACCGCCGGAGATTGAAACCATGGATATATACAAAGGCATTATTCCTTTTGTTATTATCCAGATTATCGGTCTTGGAATCATCTGCCTGATTCCTGAAGCTGTGACCTGGCTGCCTACTGCAATCCTGTAAAATAATAAAAGGGCGGGCAGTACGCAAATGCGTGCTGCCCGCCCTTTTTTATTGGATTTGCTTAACCCTTAGAGATATTTATATTTCTGATACATCTCTTCGGTGAGCTTGTTCCAGTCAATCATGGTTTTCTGGAATTCCAGGAACGAATCATATACCTTGCGGCTCATAGGATCGGATGCTGCAACTTCTTCCAACACTTCCATGGAAAGCTTTTTCAACTCTTTGAGAACCGGTTCCGGGAACTGTTTGAGTTCAACTTTATGTTTGGTAATCAATTCCTGAAGC
>JAKSAU010000116.1 GCA_022361535.1 Desulfobacterales bacterium | reverse complement strand
TTTGCATCAGGGCCAGCCCTTCTCATATTGCTGTGTTTGGTGATCCGGTCCGTTACCTTTTTCGATCCAGGTAAAAAAGCCATACAATCTCTTGCGGTTATTGCCACATACGGACTTGTTGCCAATCTTTTTTTCATGATCTGCGAAGTATTTGTGGTGTTTTATTCCAATATTCCATCCCATAAAGCCCACTTCATTTATTTATATGCGGGCCTCTACGGAAAGACAGGCCTGGTTCCATGGATGTGGACTTCTGTTGTGCTCATGGTCACGGCAGCTTGCCTGCTTTTAATACCAGGTTTTCGTAAAAACGAAACAATCCTTGGTTTTGCCTGTGTTGCCCTGTTTGCAGGAACCTGGATCGATAAAGGCATGGGTATGATTTCAGGCGGTTTTGTGCCCTCTCCCCTGCATCATGTCACAGAATACAGTCCAAGTATGCATGAGCTGATTATCTCTGCCGGGGTCACCGCTTTAGGGTTATTCATATTGACCCTGTTATATAAGATTGTCTTGTCGGTAAAGTTGTACAACCACCCGGGAAACAGGACATTGAATACTTAGTTAGACAAAACAGAAGCAGAGCAGTCATATGTACAAATACCGGCTTGTTTGCCCCGGAACCGGCTGCCGCATTTTTTCCAAAAATACGCCTGATGCCGTTTCCCGGGGCAAACAAGCCTAAGTACCCAAGATACGGTATCCATGGAGCCTGTTCCCAATTGTGTTGAATGACGGAAATAAATGCCGTATAGTGATTCGAATCTTAATTTTCCGGCAGAATAAATTCTGTTTCATACAGGCCGGCAACAATCAATTTTGAATCACGGAGCATGTTATGGGGATCGCTGAAAAATTCGGGAAAAAATTTATTATTACGACTGAACTAGGACCTGTAAAAGGGGTGGACACAGACGGTTCACTTGAAAAAGCCAAAGCATATCTTCCTTTGGATGCCATTAATATCCATGACTGCCCAATGGGGAATCTTCGGATTAATTCGGTTTCCATGGGCAGCCTGATCCAGAATAAACTGGGAGTGGATGCCATTCCCCATTTTACCTGCCGGGACCGCAGCCTTCTGGGCACCCAGGCAGATTTGCTTGGCGCTCATGCCATTGGCATCCGGCATATTCTTGTAACCACCGGAGATCCGCCCAAGCACGGCCCCTACCCGTCAAAAGCAGTCTATGACTACAACACCTTTGACTTGATCCGGTTGATTAAAAAGATGAACCAGGGCCTGGATTACAATGATAAGGCGTTTGGGGGACAGACCGATTTCACTGTGTCATGCACTGCAATGCCTATCGGTAAAAAGATGGATGCCGAGCTTGAAAGAATGGAGAAAAAAATAGACGCCGGCGCTGATTTCTTCCAAACACAGGTGGTCTACGATGCACCAAAAACCATAGAGTTTTTAACTGCTGCTAAAAAATTAGGTAAACCCATCCTGGTGGGGCTGATGCCGCTTAAAAGCGTAAAAATGGCAAAATTCATGACTAAAAATGTAGACGGCATTGATGTCCCGGACGAGATTATTGACCAGATGGAAACCCATGGAGCATCAGGCATTGACATCGCTTGTGATTTCATCAAACATATCATTGAACATGCCGACGGCATCCATATTATGGCGATGGGAGACGTTGCAGGCACAAACAAGATCATTGAGTACACCAACAACCTGCTATGATTATCATACTTAAGCCGGGTCCGTACACTTTTATACATACCCGGCTTTTGTAACGCCTCAGGAATCCCTCCTCAAAGCTAACGCATCTTGCACATAGGCTCGTCCCTATTCTTCACTTCCACATTTGAAAAATGATTAAAAAAGCAGAAATAGGCAAACTCTTTCCAGTATTGTGTATGGTTTCTTTCCAATACGTTCTTAAAATATCTGTCATGATGAATCGAAATAAAAATAAAACCCAAGATATAAACGGAGGAAACAATGCTTAATTTTGATTTT
>JAKSAU010001118.1 GCA_022361535.1 Desulfobacterales bacterium | reverse complement strand
GATGGTGGTGGCGGTGGAGGTTGTGCTATGGCACCGATGGTTGCGGAACAAGGTGGTGTGCTAGAGTTCTTCCTGCCATTTGCTGGTTTGACTTTGGCAATGATCTACATTCGCTGTCGTGACAGACATTGGCTGATGTCTAATCGTCGTTGATAAAAGTATGAGTGTTGCTTGGTTTGGGTTTCTGCTGTCTACAGGTGAATGATCAGAACCTATTTTATCGTCGATACTTCTGCTTGAGGTTCCGCCATTTTAGTCCGAGACGTGTTTTGCCGAAGAGGGTGCGGAGTTCACGCAGGTAGGAGCCTTGATTGACTAGCTGTACGTCCCATTGAGGTAGTGCAATTCCAAAAAGTTTGGATAGAATCATGCGTTTGCGCTGACGAAACTTTTTGGATTGTAGGTTCTGGCGTTGTGAGTAACAGATTTCGTCTTCGGTCACGTCGGTTGTTGTTAATATGCCTTCTTGAATCATGTCTTTGAGTATCTGTTCGGCTTTTTTAGATCTTCCGAGGATGATGGACCAGGGGGTGTCCGTTTCTAGTAAACGATCCAACCATGCGTCGCCACAACTGAAGTCAGCGAGTTCTCCGGTGGCGTCGATGCAGTATACACATCGCTTTTGTTTGGTGATCTGGGTTCGTCGATCGTAGTCTGGATAGGGTGCGCTGATGGTGCGACCGTTTTTATCTTCCGCTTTCAACGATCCGGGCTGCCCCCCCCCCCTAAAGCGGAAATAGGTTACTGCTTCTGGATCCATTTGATCGTACCGTATCATTCCATCGAGATGACGGTAATCTCTGTAACCGGCACAGAAATTTGCGATGGTGTATGGGAACAGTTCTTTGAGGGAAGAATCTTGTTGTTGTGCTAGTCGAAGCGCTTCAATATGGCAAGGGGTGCCAGAGAATAAGAATGCCCCCCCCTGCTTTCGACATTGCGTGATCAGTGTATTGGTTGAGGTAGGACAGTATTTTGATCCCTGTGCACTGATTAGATCTTCTAATGAAGTCGCCATAAAGGATTCGACACGCGGTCCTGTATTGCCATAGACAAAACGACTGGCGGTGACTCCCTGAATGAGGCCCTGGTTGAGAAGGTAGGCTGCAATGGTAGTGATAACTCCGCCTGAGGAGGCATGTTCTAGTATTTGGCGATCGGATGCATGCGCTGCGAAGAAGATGCGATAGCGTCCTAACTCATAACGTTTATGGGGTGTGTCGCCAAATAAGTCCTCGGAGATTTGATCGATGGCTAAGCCTTTTCCTGGACAAACGTCAAATGCTCTTTTTGCAATATCGTTATCATCTCTTAGATCCAGCTGAGGAACATATATACCTTTGTTGCTATCCAGTATCATTTTGCCTTTTCCCTCAGGTAGGCTAGACACACAAGCTCCACAAGAGATACATAAATCTTTTACGATGATATCATCTATGCTTTTGAGTTTTTTCATATATATCGACTTTACTCATTACATAATTGAGAAATTGAAAAACTATCCAACCTTTTAATGTTTGTCAACACATTCAGGTCGGCATGATATCTATCGTGCTGAAACTGAATTTGATCTAGTAACCTATCGTTTAATCCTTTCTGAATGTCCGATAACCATTCGATCATACTGAATGTACCTTGATTCAGTGCTGTTTTTAAGGATAAATTTGGTTTCCTT
>JAKSAU010001277.1 GCA_022361535.1 Desulfobacterales bacterium | reverse complement strand
TTCTATTTCGGGTTTTATTTTATAGATGTATTTTAGGAGGTATTTGTATTGACATTGTTCAAATGTTTGGATGCGAGAGTGTGAGTAGGTTGTCATTTGTTATTTTTGTTATTTTTGTTTTTATTTGTTTTGTATGATAAAGTTGTTACTTCGTAATTGCGTCAACAGAAAGTATTTTAAATGTGGTTGGGGTTGGAGTTTGACAACTAATACACTACTGATAGAAGGCATTGATTACTCTCGTACGAGGAGACTACATAAGATTGTGTAATGCGACTGATGCATGTGCTTGGGGATCTGGGCGGAATACGTGCTATTTCGGTTGTTTTGATTTTGTGTAGCTTGGCGTGTGGGTTTGGTTGGTGGTGTTAATTTACTCGAGATGATGAGTTTTATGTTACGGAGGTTTTATGGCAGCAGAAAACAAATCGGTTCTGACTATTCCTCATGATTTTGAGGCTGAGCAGGCAGTGTTGGGAGCGATTATTTTTAACAATCAGACGATGACGGATATTGCTGGTATTCTGACGCCAAATTCTTTCCATGAAGAATCTCATCGTCATATTTTCCGGGCAATGCTGGAGTTGGTTGATACGAATCAGCCGATTGATGAGATTATTCTTGGAGATCAGCTAAAGGAGCTTGGTAAGCTTGAAGATATTGGGGGATATGCTTATTTGGCTGAGTTGGTGGATTGTGTTCCTAGTGCTGGGAATATAGTCTATTATGCAAAGATTATACAGGAGCATGCATTGCTTCGGGATTTGATTACGACAACTTCTGATATTGGCAGGAAGAGTCGGGATCCGCAACAGAGCATTTCTGAGCTTTTGGCTGAGGCTGAGGACAAAATTTCTGAGATTGCTATTCGCAATACCGAGAAGAATTATAGCCATATTAAGGATGTCCTTTTGAGTAGCTTTGACAAGCTAGAGGAGATTTCGAAGACGAAGAGCGATATTACTGGGCTTTCTACTGGTTTTATGGATTTGGATCGGATTACGTCTGGTTTGCAGCCTTCTGATTTAATTATATTGGCTGCTAGGCCTTCTATGGGGAAGACTGCTTTGGCTTTGAATATTGCTACTTATGCGGGGATTCGAAATGATTCTCAGGGTGCTATTTTGATTTTTAGTCTTGAGATGTCAAAGGAGCAGTTGAGTATGAGGATGTTGACTGCTGAGTCTCGTATTGATAGCTACAAGATGCGTACGGGTAATTTGGAGCAGGAGGATTG
>JAKSAU010000449.1 GCA_022361535.1 Desulfobacterales bacterium | reverse complement strand
CGTGCACGACGCCGTAGCTGCAGGCTGTCGGCAACGACGGCCGCCAGTAAAACCAGGCCTTTGATGACGAGCTGATAGTACTCGTTGACTCCGGCGATGATGAGACCGTTGTTCAACACGCCGATAATGAGCACTCCCACGATCGCCGCGAACATTCCGCCCTTTCCCCCGTTGATGCTGACGCCGCCCAGGACGATCGCCGACAACACATCCAGTTCGTATCCCCGACCGGTAATCGGTTGCCCGGAGTTCACGCGACCGAGGAGAATGATTCCGGCGATGCCCGTCAAGAAACCGCAGAGCGTGTAGACGAGAATGCGAATCGAGTCCACGTTGATTCCCGAAAGTCGAGTCGCTTCTTCGTTGCTTCCTACCGCGTAGACATAGCGACCGGCGTAGGTGCGGCGCAAGAAGAAACCGGTCGCCAAGACGATGACCGTCATGATGACGACGGGAACCGGGATGAACCAGAGATAGCTCTGAGCCACCTTGCTGAACGCAGGAGGAAGTCCGTAGATAGGCAACCCTCCGCAAGCGAGATAAGCGACGCCCTGAAGCACGGTCAGCATCGCCAGAGTGGCGATGAGCGGTGCGATGCCCGTTTTCGTAATCACGACGCCATTGAAGAAACCGATTCCGGTGGTCAGAGCCAGGCCGATCAGGGCCGCCGCCACCGGGGATAATCCGAAATCAGTCGTCAAGAGCGCCACGACCACGCCGATCACGGAGATCTGCGAGCCGACGGACAAATCGATGCCACCGGCAATAATGACGCAGGTCATTCCCGCCGCGACGATCCCTAACATGGACACTTGCCGGATGATGTTCATGATGTTGTTCAACGTCAGAAACACCGGTGAAACGACGGCAAAAACCAACATGATTGCGATCAGAATGAGGACGATTCCGTATTTCCTAATCAGCCTCGAAAGCTCCAAAACCATTTCCGTTACCTATCCTTCTGCAGATGCCAAGTTCAACACCGCTTCTTGGCTAAAGTCTTCTCGTTCGAGCGATCCCGTCTGTCGTCCCTCACAAAGCACGACGATTCTGTCCG
>JAKSAU010000221.1 GCA_022361535.1 Desulfobacterales bacterium | reverse complement strand
CAGGGTGGTTAATGCAGTCATTGCACCGGACTTGGTGGCAGACCTGGGAATCAACCCTTCCCAGTTAGGCCTTTTGACTGCCACCTATTTTATTGCGTTTGCCTCTTCTCAATTACCATTAGGAATGCTTTTGGATCGCCTGGGTCCCAGGGTCGTTGAAGCGTTTCTATTAATTTTTGCTGGGGTTGGTGCCCTGGTTTTTGCCTTATCTGATTCACTTGTAGGGGTGATTGCAGGCCGTGCCCTGATTGGTTTTGGGGTGTCTGCCTGCCTGATGGCGGCCTTTAAATCTTATGTCATTTGGTTTCCTGCCAATATCTTGTCCAGGATAAACGGATTTCAGATGGCTGCAGGCGGCCTGGGCGCACTTGCCGCCACCAGGCCTGTTGAGTGGGCATTGGGTATGACAGACTGGCGGGGTGTTTTTATAATCCTGGCTGCGATCTCCTTTGCTGCTGCATTCATTGTCTTTTTTATCGTGCCAAAATCAACAAATCGCCCTGAACCTGAAACCATGAATGTTCAGATTCAGGGAATCCTAAAGGTTTTTAAAAGCCCGGTTTTCTGGCGAATCGCCCCTTTAACCACCTTGTCCCAGGCCGGATACATTTCCATCCAGGGACTGTGGGCCGGGCCCTGGTTAAGGGATGTCGCAGGATTTTCCAGAGAAGGAGTCGCACAGGTATTGTCCTGGTCTGCCATGGCCATGATCGCAGGATTCATTTGCCTTGGGTTTCTGGCGGAAAAGTTGTCTGACAAGGGCATCCCTGTGAGAATAACTTCAGTGGCTGGTATGGCAATTTTCACGTGTATCCAGGCATTGATTGTATTTGGAAGCCCCATACCGGCTCCCATTGTTCTAATTCTCTTTGGGTTTTTCGGCACGTCAGGAATTTTGGCATACACAGCCTTGACCCTGGACTTTCCAAGATCTTTGTCCGGAAGAGTAACAACAAGTATCAACATGATGGTGTTCATTGCCGCCTTTATCCTCCAATGGGCCATGGGGGCAATCATAAACCTTTGGGAGGTATCTGCCGCCAACACCTATCATCCTGCTGGATACAAGGCGGCTTTTCTTACCCTAATGGCCTGCCAGGCGATAAGCCTGATATGGTTTATGATTCCCAGGCCTTCAAAAACGTCTTAGCAAATTCTTTAAGGCACACAAAAAAGCAGATTGACAGAAAAATATATTATTTGGTAGTTTGACTTAGACAAAAAATCTAAACTGGACAATACATTGAGGTTAAGAGATATGAATTCTCCAATCAAATTTACAAGCACCTTGACAGACATTGTACCTGTGGATTTTGGTACGGCCGTTCTTCAGGGGTTTGCCCCGGATGGTGGACTTTTCGTACCAAACCGTCTTCCGCGATTCTCAAAAAAAGACCTGGCAGAGCTAAAAGACTTATCTTACACGAATTTATGCTTCCAAATCCTGTCACGATTTATTGATCCGGCTGTTATACCGTCACAAGATCTGAATCTGCTTATAAAAGATAGTTTTAAAGGATTCCCACCGGATGTGATTCCTTTAGCACCATGCCCTGATGAGGCTCACTCATACATATTGGAGCTTTTCCATGGCCCAACCCTTTCTTTTAAAGACATCGCCATGGGCTTTCTTGTCCGCGCCGTGGACTACCTTTTAAAAAAAGAGAACCGTCGCTTAAACATTGTACTTGCCACAACTGGTGACACCGGCCCTGCAGCCGCCCACGCAGCAGCAAATTTATCTACCATAAACTGCTGGCCTTTGTTTCCTAAAGCCATGATTACCCCGGAACAAGAAGGACAGATGACAGGGATAAAGGCAAAAAACATCCATCCTGTAGGTGTAACAAACTGCCCGGACGGCGGGGATGACCTGGACCAGGTAGTTTATAATCTGTTCAATGATCCGGTCCGAAAAAAAAGGCTGAAGCTGTCCAGTGTCAACTCAATTAACTGGTGCCGGGTTATGGTTCAGTCTGTTCACTATTTTTATGCCTATTTTCGTGTCTGCCGTTTGGAGAAAAGACAAATAGGCGATCCCGTTATCTTTTCAGTTCCGTCAGGTGCTTTCGGCAACCTGTTTGCAGGATACCTT
>JAKSAU010001179.1 GCA_022361535.1 Desulfobacterales bacterium | reverse complement strand
CCATCTTGTTCAGAAAATATGTCTGGATGTCTGCACCGTTTTTTTGTGCATGATCCAGAAAACCTTGTGCAATTCGCGATGTAACACCATTTTTGCGCGGACTTCCAAGTACGGCCATAACTTTCATAATGCCTCCTTTGTTTGTGAGATTTAGATATCGAAAAGCTTCGAACTCTAATTGCAAAAAAAATGACCTAAAATAAACGTTTAATAGCTTCTAAAACCTCTTTGTCTACCTGTACCATAATATTCTTTCCCTGCCTTTGAACCTTTACCAGGCCTGCATTGCGTAACTCCTTAAAATGATGTGACACAGTGGAGGGGGCAAGGCCTAACATCTTGGCAAATTCCTGTTGGCAGTTTTCCACCTGGTCCTGACTGGTTGTGAACTGGTCGCTGCCTTCCGGGCAGCGGGTCAGTTCAAGCAGAATTCTAAGGCGGTTTGGGTTGGATAATGCCTTAAATATGTCTGCATATTTATCAACCTGGTCAATATTTAATTGGGAACAATTCGACATGTTTCGAATTCTAATCATGTGTTTTTAGCCTGTCAAGGTAAAATTAAAAGTAGCGGGGTTGCCAAACTGGTTGGCATTGTTATTCTAATATAATCTGACAATCCGTTAGCAAGACAATTATGGATAGCAGCTTACAAGCGACGATTGAAAATGGAGAAACATAGTGAAGATATTGATTATCGCTGCCCATGGTAGCCGGAAAAAGGAATCAGCAAAAGAAGTGGCCGCTTTGGCTGCAAAGCTGTCTAATAAAAAGGGAACCCAATTTGACCGGATTGATCACGGTTTTTTACAATTTTCAGAGCCTTTTTTGCCTGATGTTATAGAAAATGCCGTAGCAAAGGGAGCAAAAGAAATTGTGATTTTTCCTTTTTTTATATCTGCAGGCAGCCATATTTTACAAGATATCCCTGAACTGGTTGAAAAGTCCGGTAAAACCTATCCTGAGGTTGCGTTCAGTGTAACCCGGCACCTGGGAATTATAGACGGTATCGGGGATCTGATTATCAATGAAGTGGCATGCCATCTGGTATCCGTTAATACTTCTAATAAGAGTGAGGCACGATGATGTCAGATAAGAAATTGGCCGTGATCAAGGCTGGAGATACCTTCACCGAAATTGTTGACACACAAGGGGATTTTGAAGACTGGATCATTCAGGGATTGGGAGTGGAATCTGACTTATGCCTTGTAGTCAATGCGGAAAAAAAAGAGACTCTTCCGGACCCCGACTCCATTGCCGGGGCAGTCATCTCAGGATCACATGCCATGGTAACCGAGAGTCTGGACTGGAGCCTGGCTCTTGAATCCTGGACACGGAAAATGGTTAAGGCCGAGGTGCCTTTGCTGGGTATCTGCTACGGTCATCAGATCCTTGCAAAAGCCATGGGCGGGGTTGTTGACTTCCATCCCAAAGGTGCTGAAGTTGGTACCACGGAAATTACCCGGCTTCCAGAAGGGGAAAATGATGCCTTGTTTGGAATAATACCGGATACGTTTTGGGGTCATGTGGTCCATTCCCAGTCTGTAATTGAGCTGCCTGAAAAGGCAATCCTGCTTGCTGAAAATGAGTTTGAGCCCCATCATGGGTTCAGGATCGGAAAAGCGGCATGGGGAGTTCAGTTTCATCCTGAATTTGATTGTGCAGCCACAAGGGAATATATCCGGTTCATGGCAGAAAAGGTAAAGCAGCAGGGACAAGATCCCGAAGACCTCGTTAACAAAGTTGAAGCAACTCCATGGTCGGCCGCCCTGCTAAAGGAATTTGCAACTCTTGTTTTTGGTAAATAGTTCCTTGGTTACCGTCGGTTTAAAGTCCAGTCGTAATATAAATATGATAACTTAATCTGTGGGCCCGCCTTATCCAGGTCTTTTTTCAACCTGTCTTCCGCATAGAGCCGTACAAAAGCTAACGGGTTATCGTTAAAATCTTCATCAAACCAGTCAAAGATCTTACTCAAGTAAAGGGTGTTCTCTTTTACAAAGTTAGATTTGGGATTGTTAATAAAGGATCGGGTCTGTGCATCTAACTGGGCTTCAAGGTGAGTTCCTTCATAAGGCCTGTTTAAAAGAGGGGGACAGCTTTTTGCCGCACAGTTAATGGCAAAGTGTACCCTTGGATCTTTAAATTTTGGCCTGAGTACCTCATGTTCAATATAATCCAGGGACACGGTCCGGCCATTGAGCGGAATGAACTTTTTACTCCAGGGATTTGAAAAAAAAGAACCGATTTCTTTGATAGAGTTGATTTCCGGGTACCGGGTCAAAATCAGTTTAAGGGTAAATGCATTATATGCATTAATATAAAACGCAAATTGATGATTGTGCGAAAGCTGGGCAGGGTCTGTTGCACTCAGTACTGCCAAATATTGATCCAGGCGGGTTTCATTTGCTTTTAAACCGTCATAATTGACCCGTCCCCGGATTACATATTTTTCCAACAGGGATTTATAGATGCTATTGTCAACGCCGGCAGCAAATACGGAACCGGTAAGGTTTACCAATAGCAACAACAAGAGTACCGCCAAAATTTTAAGATTCATTCTTTTCTCCTGAAAGAAAGTTTGTCTGCGTATTTTCTAACATGGCAATGATTTCATGAAAATCAAATTCATGGTAAAAGGCAGTATGAAAATTTTACATCTTATCAGCCAGCCTCCGGATTTCACCGGAAGCGGAAAGTTTATCCAGCAGGTTATCTCCCATGCCCACAGGAAAGGGCACGACAATTATCTTGTGGCTGGAGTCCAGGGCAGCTACCATCTTCCCGAAAGTCTTATCCCGTCGGACAAGGCAATCCTAATCCGGTTTGACAATATCGATCTGCCTTTTCCGGTTGCCGGAATGAGTGATGCCATGCCGTATGAGAGCTCGGTCTTTCAGAAGATGACAAAAGATGAATTGCATACTTATTTTAGTGTTTTTAAGGAGAAGATCAGCCAAGCACTTGAGCGGTTTGCTCCAGACTTGATTCATTCCCACCATCTTTGGATTGCGTCTTCGCTAACCCGGAAATTAGCACCTGAAATTCCCATGGTGACCACTTGTCACGGTACCTGCCTGCGCCAACATCAATTCTGTCCTGATATTAGTCAGAAGATCAGTTCCTCTCTCAATGGAATTGACAGGGTTATGTCGCTTGGCCAAAGCCAGCAAAAGCAAATCTGTACCCGGTTTGATTTGGCACAGGATAAAGTGCCCATCATGCCAGGTGGATATGATGCGTCCCTGTTCCGGCCTGGGTCAAAACCTGTCGGCTCTGTAATTCATATGGTCTATGCCGGAAAACTATGCCGGGCAAAAGGAGTACCCTGGCTGCTTAAAAGCTTGAACCGAATAAACGACCTGCCATTTTGTCTTCACTTGGCAGGAGGCGGCAGCGGAGAAGAAAAAGCAACCTGTCTTGAGCTTACAAAGCAGCTTGGTGATAAGGCTGTTTATCACGGAACGTTGAGTCATAGTGACCTGGCCGCACTCATGGGGCAGTCTCATTTGTTTATACTGCCTTCATTTTTTGAAGGTGTACCATTGGTTCTTATGGAAGCGTTG
>JAKSAU010000451.1 GCA_022361535.1 Desulfobacterales bacterium | reverse complement strand
TGTTCACAGACTGGGGTACCTGTAAACCTTGTTGTGACCTGGTCCTTGTACCTCAAAACCTGTATGGCCTGGGTGGGGCAGACTGTAGCGCAGGCACCACAGCCTGCGCAGGCGGTTCCGGGTCCAACAAAATTGGAAAGGACCAGTCGTTCGGCGGCGGTCTTGGAAAATTCAAGGGCATTGAATCCCATCTCGCTGCAGATCAACTCACACAGGCCGCAGCCGATGCAGATATCGCAACGCATACACCTGGCCACTTCTTTAACAGCCTCATCTGTTCCAAGTTCATGCTCGATGCAGTCAAAGGTGCAGGCCCTCTCTTTCGGGTCCAGCTCAGACGGGACCGTTTTTTTGGGCTCGCTTCTGACAGAAAGGTTGGAATCCAGAACTCCGGGCTGGACTGGGGATTGAGGCACAGCCCAGGTAGTTTCGGTCATTTGCCTTTGATGCAGAAAACTGTCAATGGACTCTGCAGCCTGCTTGCCTGCCCGGATGGCATTCACCGCAATGGAGGGGCCAGAGACCACATCGCCACCGGCAAAAATCCGCGGGTCCGTTGTTGCAGCCGTTTTCTCATCCACGCAGATGAGCCCTCTTTCAATATTGATTTCATCTGCATCCATGACGCAGGTCAAATCTGCGGCCTGTCCAATGGCCAGGATCACATAATCCGCATCAAGGGACAGGATACGCTCAGGGTCAAACTCGGGGCTGAACCGGCCGGCATCGTCAAATACCCGGGTGCAGGCCTTTAAATCAATTCGAAACCCTGTTTTGCTTTTCCCATCCTCAAAGATGGCTTCAGGACCCCAGCCGTTCTCGATGATAATACCTTCAGCCTTAGCTGACAGGACCTCCTCCGGGGAAGCAGGCATCTCATGGGCCTGCTCCAGGCATGCCATGCGTACATCTCTGCCGCCCTGGCGCAGGGCGGTCATGGCAACATCAATGGCCACATTGCCGCCCCCTAATACCACTACTTTTCCGTTGAGCCTGGGATTCTCACCCCGGTTAACAGCCTTTAAAAAATCAAGGCCGCTTAAAACAAGTGGCAGGTCAATGCCCTCAATGGGCAATGACCTGGCAAGCTGGGTGCCGATGGCCACATAAACAGCATCGAATCCTTCAGCAAAAAGAGGATCAGGATGGTTGATCTGCTGTTCGGTACGGATTTCCACCCCTGTATCACAGATCCATTGTATCTCCCGGTCCAGGATATCCCTTGAAAGGCGGAACTCGGGGATGCCGTACCTGAGCATACCTCCGGGCTTTTTCTCTGACTCAAATATGGTGACACTGTGGCCTTTGCAGGCCAGGTAATATCCTGCGGTCAATCCAGCAGGGCCGGAGCCGATAACGGCTACTTTTTTACCTGTGGGGCTTTCAACCCAGGGGTTTGGATATTTTTTTTCATCTTTGGCAATACGGGCGGCCACAGCTTTAAGAGGCCGGATATTGATAGGCTCGTCCATCTGATTGCGAAGACAGGCATCCTCGCAGGGGGCAGGACAAATAAGGCCGCAGACATGGGGTAGAGGATTGTCCCGGACAATGAGGTCCACAGCCCCGGCAAAATCCCCTGATCCCATCAGCGCCATAAAACCCGGGATGTCGATATGGGCCGGACAGGCGCTCTGGCAGGGAACCGGATTTGCCATACCGCAGCCCTCTTTGCTGCAGCCCCTGCCCAGGATATGATCGGGCCAGACCGATTCAAAACGGGTAAGCGCTGTATAAAGCACAGTACCGGCAGGTGTACCCGATAGTTTGTTAGCCAGGGATCTTAGCTCTTCCAGCATCCACAGCTCGCCTTTGCCCAGGCTGATCTGGGTGGCGAGCCTGGCAGCCTTAGCGGTTTCAGGCCGGGGCGTGCCAAGCTTCTGCTTTTCTTCCGCCCAGATCTCTCTCAAGGCTTTGCGTAAAGTCTCCACAGGGCAAGCATTGGGTTCCCTTTCCAGAGTTTCTTCAAAATCCGGCCATGCAGGGGATAAGGTTTCAAATCCCATGCCTTACCGATCCTTTTCAGATTGTACTGCCCGGGCTGCTTCTGCTGCGGCCTTACGGGCATTTGAGCTGTCCTGCCTCTTGTTTTCAAAACGGATGGCTGCGGGATCGCAAAAGGCAGCGCACTGGGGATCTCCCCCGCACAGGTCACATTTCATGACTTTTTTGCCCACTACATCGTAATCCATGGCGCCAAAGGGACAGGCCGAGATGCACATGCGGCAGCCAATGCATTTGTCGTAATCTACCAGAACCAGGCCGGTATCTTCGTTCTTATCAATGGCCCCCATGGGACAGATATCCAGACATGGTGGTTCGTCGCACTGACGGCACACCATGGGGAGGACCTCGCCTTCGATCTCCCACTTCATAATTTTGAGCCTTGCCCTGTGGGGGTTGACACTACCTTCATGCATAACCGAACAGACCTGTTCGCACAGGCGGCAGCCCGTGCATTTATGGGCATCTACAACTAGGACTTTTTCCATGATCTACTCCTTATATCCATCCGGGTGTATTTCCCGGTTT
>JAKSAU010000448.1 GCA_022361535.1 Desulfobacterales bacterium | reverse complement strand
TTTTTAAATATTAAGGACTGAAATGATCCTAACGCATCAATTTCACTTTCTAATTTATCACTGTTAAGATCTCTAAATCTAATGACAATCGGAAAATTGAAGAGGTCAGGATAGAAACTCTCATCGTGAATGATTCTGTGACATAAATATTTCATTGATGTCGTTTTGCCGGCTCCAGGTTGCCCTGAAATAATAAAGTGAGTATTTTCAGAATTAAAAAGATTATCAATTTCGATTGTGTTAGGTCGTTCACTTCTTTCTATCCTAATTCTTGAAGGATATAGAAAAATATCTAAAGGTACATATATATTATGAATTTTCTTGTTTTGCCTAAGGTCAGAAAATGAAATCTCACTAGACCAAGTATCAACAAATTGAATGTGAAATGAAATTGATTCGGATAACCCCTTTTCAGGAGTTATTATTCGGAATTCAGATTTGTTTAGGAGTTTTTTAACTGCATCGTAAGCTTCTTTAAGGGCGGTTTTTACAATGAATTCTTTTATCATAAATTATCCTATAATATTGTAGTTCTCAGGCTTGTCTTATTGAAGGTTTATCGAGTATGGAATCACCCTTTGACATTATTTTTTTTATCCCTCATATAGAGCAAGTAATTGACCGAACCCGCATAGCCGAGATATCCGGGTGCGGATATCATTGCAGGATAATAACCGTATATCATGAATACCTGAGTGATATACGACTGGAAACCATGATGATCATTTATTAAGATCGTAATATCACATACCGTGAAATAATCACTACAGGCAAAAAAATGCAACAGAAAACCTAGTCAAAGTGTATAGATAGGCCACACTAAAAAGACATGGGTTTGTTGAGAGAGGGCAGAACCAGAGATATGGCCTAAGGGGAGGCCTTGGTAGGCTATATTATCAGTCTTCAGGATCGCCCATATAATCCACCAGCATGCCGGTGGTCTGTCTGAGGCGCTGACTGATCTGCTTGCAGATTTTCCATAGAAGCTTTACCCCAAGCTGGGCATCATCCTCAGTCAGGCGGATCAGGTGTTCTTCCCGCATAAAGAAGATGATGGTTTCTTTTATAGCAACTCCTGAGGCAGATCTGGGTTCGCCGTCGATCAGGGCCATTTCACCAAAAGTTTGGGAACTGGTCAAAGTGGTTACCCGGTTGTTTTCCTTGATAATATCGATTGCGCCTTTAACAATAATGCCAAGACTTTTATCGGTTTCACCTTCTTTGAAAACAATGGCCCCGGGTTTGGCCATTACCGGATCAATATACAGGCAAATCTTCTTGATTTGGTTCCATGAAAAATCATTTGCCCATTTTGTCTTTTCAAGTATCTGAGCATACTTGGCGTACTTTTCGGCATTTAATTTTTGATGGGATTTGGCTCTCATTGTTTGCCTGCTCATTCTAGTGTTTTCTTCACATAATACTAAAGACTTCACCCCAATATGTCAAAGGGCATTATTCTTTGATTATGAATTCATCAAGTTTGGCAAAAAGCTCGTCTGTCCATTCATCAGCAGTTAGAAACATCTCTTTTTCTTCAGCGCTCAGGCTTTCTCTGACAGCAGGGGGAAGGCTTTCAAAGGCAATTTTTCTTTCTTTCTCAGTTTTTTTATCCATATGCTTTTCTTCTCTTTTTAGTGTATCAATTAAGTCTACGCTTCAGGTAAACAGCCTTGAAATCAATGCTGTTACAGCTGTTTCCACCCTTAAAATTCTAGGCCCCATGCTGAAGGGCTCAAATCCGGATTCGGCAAGGGTGTCTACCTCAAGGTCGATAAATCCGCCCTCAGGGCCAATCACAAGTACTGTTTCCTTATTTACACCAGACGGACAGGGTTGTGAAGTCTTAGGGTGAGCAAGAATCCTTTTTTTATCTTTTGCGATGTCAGGCAATTCTTCTTTAACAAAAGCTGTAAAATAGCGTTTTAAATAAATATTGGGCATCATTGTATCTTTTGCCTGTGAAAGCCCTAAACGCAGATGTCGCTCAAGGCGATCTTTTTCCAGAAGATCGCTTGCCCAAAAACTTTTTTCAACCCGCCAGGAATTAATTAAAAAGATCTCTTTAACCCCAAGACTGGATATGCTTTGAAGAATCCGCTTAAGCATTTTAGGTCTTGGCAGTGCCAGCACAAGGGTAAGAGGTATTGGTGCTGGTGGATCCTGCGATAGGCAGACATCCATGACCAGCCCCTGCCTGTCCATTGACAAGACAGTACCTGTACCCATTTTTCCATTTATTTGACCGCAGGAAAGGGTGTCACCCTTCTGGGCACGGATCACTTTTTTGACATGAAGGAAGCGCTCACCGTGAATCTCAACCCGGTCTGAAGCAATAAAATCCTTGTCATCCAACAGGACCAAATTCATTTAAGTCTTCCTCTAATCATTTGACTGGAACTGATTATCAAAAAGCCGTTAAAAGGTTACCACTTCCAGGTTGCTGACCATCTGGCTGAACTTTTTCTGCCAATCCGGACCACCGGATAACTCGGCCAGTTCAACAGCCATATGAATCGATTTTACGCCTTTTTGCCTGCCCAGGCCCTGCACACAAGACGGACAATTGCTTAGAATTTTAGCTGACTTTTTGTCCAATCCCTCTTTTTGTTTTGCAATGGCTGTTTGCTTTCTAAGATACATGGCATGGCTGATATCCGGACGGGATAAAGCCATGGTACCGGCTTCAGAACAGCAATGGGGCACGGCACGTACGTTCAGCCCTGACTTTTCAAGCTTGGATACCGCGCTTTCTTTTAGGCTGTCGTGGCACGGCGCATGGTAAAGGTACGTGTCTGCAGCATTTACTTTTAACCCTTGCTCAAGCACATATCCTGAAACATCTTGTACCTCTGCGTTGAAAACATCCTTTGCACCAAGGTCGGATAGAGATTCCATACAGGTACCGCAGGAGACAATGCAGGCTGAAAATTTAAGGTCATTAAACATGTCCCGAATCTGGGTGAGAATGATGATATTTTCCAGAAAGACCTTATCAGACTCCTTTTTCCTGGCATTAACCTTCAAAGGATAACCGCAGCATAAGTATGGAGGCGGCAGGATCACCCGATGGCCCTGGGACAGCAATAAAAAGATTGATGCCATGGAAATCTTTGAAAACATTCGTTCACTACCGCATCCAGGAAAATAAAATACCGTAGAGACAGCGTCTCCTTCAGGTTCAAGTGTGATGGCCTGATTTCTGTCAGCATGGGGCAGATGAGCCCGCAACGTTTTAAGCCCGGTACTTGCGACAGGGGTCTGCAGCAATTGAAAAGGCCTTGTTTCTTTCAGGCTGGTAAAAAGAGAAAGTGGTTTGGCAAGTTTTACTCCTGTCCGCTGGGCCATACCGCCTGCAGTAAGCAGACCTGCACGATACACCTGGTTTAAGGTTTCGTTCTTTGTACCCAGGTATCGCAATGTAAGCCTTGTGGACAAAGGTGTGTGCTTGAACTTCATCTTCTTTAGAATATCCCGTTCCTGGATGGAAATAACACCGGAATCGATGTTAACCGGGCATTTATCAAAACACTTGTGGCAAATAGTGCAATGGTCTGCGATCTGCTCAAGGTTTTTCAGCACTTTAAACCCTGTAGACTGGGTCCTTTGGGTGATGTAAAGCAGAGCTTCGATCAAGGCGCCTAATGCCAGGTTTTTATTCCTGGGATGGAAGAACATATTCTTAGCCGGATAAAATACCGGGCACTTTGGCTTGCATTTGCCGCAGCGCACACAATTGGCAATGTTGGTTGCCAAATCAGATAAAGACCCGTGCTTTAGGATCTCTGCTTCAAGTTCCAGCAGATTGAACGACGGGGTAAATACTTTGGCCAGGATATCGGCTTCTTCCAACTTGCCCGGATTCATCACCCCGTCAGGGTCTATTTTTTTCCTGTAATCGGCAAACGCTTCGATCTGGTCAGGATCTAAATATTTAAACTTGGTGACGCCGATGCCATGTTCCCCTGAAACAACACCTTCCAAAGCAATGGCCTTTGCCATGACCTTGTCTGCTGCCATATGAGCCCGTTCCATCATTTCCTTGTCATTGGAAAGAACCGGAATGTTCACATGAACGTTGCCGTCCCCTGCATGCATATGGGTGGCAATGACAATAAGGCGGTTAGAAGTGGTCTGGTAAATTTTATCCACATTGGAAAGAATCAGGCTGTATCCCCGAAGCTGCTCTTTTACCTGGCTGTAGAAATTTTTAGAATGAATAGCAGCTTCAAGGGCATCCCGTGATGCAATATCCAGTTTTTTGCGGGTATTAAAGGCCAAGTCTTTTATACGGCCTACTTTTTTCCCCAGCCACTGTGGATCTGCAAGAGGGATAGCTGTTCCCAAATAATCCACGATGTCCTGGATAACCCGGGTCTGATTGTACTTTTTCTCTTCTAAATTTGTCTCATCTACAAACCTTACAAAATCTGCCAAACTGTCAATGGGAAGCACAATATCTTCATTGAGCTTAAAGGCATTTGTATGGGCTGCAATGGCACCGAGCCGTTTTCTGTCTTCCCAGAACCGCTTAGCTTCAGCCGCATCTTTGGCAATGGTAAACCCGGTCTTGTCATAGGGCTCAAGAATTTTTTCAAGAGAGGCCATGCCGCCTGCAAGTGTATCTGCCTCATTGGACACCATATCAATCAGCAATACCGCTTTAAGCCTGTCGCCCACTGAACGCTTGGTTTTGTATTTGATGGCTTTGATATATTCTTCATCAAAGTGCTCAAGTGCCATCAGTGCCGGGTTACCATTATCAAACCGGCTGCAGATTTCAGTAATGACTTTGCCTGCTTCTGTCATGTCATTGCCGAAAAACTCAATACAGCAGGTAGCTTTATGATTAAACTCAGGATAAAGGATAAATTCTGCCCAGGTAATAATACCGTCGCACCCTTCTTTTTGAAGTCCGGGCAGTCCGCACAGGGCCTTATTGGTTACATCCTTTCCAAGCCCTTTTTTTCTGATGTCATGACCTGTCAGCCGAATGGTGTCGCAGATCTGGCCTTCTTTATCCTTTACAAAATAAGTCAGGTTGTCTTCAGGCAGGATTTTGCGAAGGGGGTGATTATCCCGTTCAACCGTATAGGACTTACCATCAGGCATGGTAATCCTATAGGCCAAAACATTATCGATGGCTGTTCCGTAAAGAACCGCTGTTTTACCGCCGGCGTTTTCCGCCAAATTGCCGCCAATCGTACAGGCCCAGGCTGATGTGGGGTCAGTGGCAAAAATATACCCCTGGGCTGTGGCTGCATCTTTGGCATCCTGTGTGATAACACCCGCTTCCATGGCCATTGATGCATAGGGTTTGCCGTCTAAACTCGTTTTATGTTCAACCGGAAAAATTCTGTTCAGCTTTTCCGTATTGATCATCACGCTGTTTGGGGTAAGTGGGGTCGCACCTCCGGTAAGACCGGTTCCTGCCCCCCGGGGGATGATGCTGAATCCCAATTTCTTGATTTTCTTAACCAGCCCCGGTACCTGGTCTTCCCTGTCAGGCCGAAGCACAGCAATAGGAGAAAACCTGCGCCAATCTGTGGCATCTGTAGTATGGGCCGTGATATTAAACGGATCAAAGTAAACATTTGATTTACCAATGACAGGAGCCAGATGCCGCTGTGCCCTGCCCTGATCCGAGGCTACAGACCTGATCTGGCGCTCCAGGCGTTTTAGCGCTTTTCTGCATTTGGACAAGACCTTGCGGACTTCTTCATGCTTGGCGTGTGCCTTGATAATTGAAAGATCATTTTCAAATTCGGAGAAAAGCTTACGGCGCTGGAGAGGATGTTCTACCAGTTCCTGGAATAGAAACGCGTTTCTTTGAATGATGAACAGGTCCCCCATGAACCGATGGAGCAAGCGGGAGGACCTACCCGTACCCTTGAGTTGTTCAAGGGTACGGATGGTGTCCAAAGTATCGGATCCGAAAAGGTGAACAATAATCTGATCGTCGTCTGCGGAGGTGTAGTTGTAGGGTATCTTTCTTTTTGGATCGAGCATTTTATAATTCAAACGTTATCATATTGACCACAAGGTCAAGATCTATGATCTCCTTAACCACTTCTGGTGGCACAGGGGTATCGGTGCGTAAAAAGATAATATTTCTCTGGCCGTCTTCTTCACGGCCGACCATCATCCTGGCGATATTAATTTTGTGTTCCCCGAGCTTCATACCGATGGAGCCGATAGAACCGGGCTTATCCACATTATGGATCAATCCTAGGTAACCTTCGGGAATCACTTCCAGGCGGAACTTGTTGATCCTGACAATACGGGCATCATCCTTACCAAAGATGGTTCCTTCAAGGATATTGGTTTCTTCTTCTGTGGTAACAGTCATGCGGATCAGGTTTAAAAAGTTGCCTGCTTCCTTGGAGGTTGACTCTGTTATTTTTATTCCCATTTCATTGGCTAGGGAAATGGCATTAACCGTATTGACAGAGTACTGGACAAACTCAGCCAGGATACCCTTAACCGCGTTAATGGTAACCGGTTTTAGATCCATATCAGGGAACTTGCCGATATATTCAATGTCAATTTGTTTGACACCGCCGGAGGTAATCTGGGCCTGCATTTTGCCCATCTTTTCCACCAGGTACAAAAAGGGACGCAGTTGTTTAAGCACTTCACCGGTTACAGACGGTACGTTCACAGCGTTGATGACCGTGTCTTCCAAAAGGTATGAAATGATCTGGTTGGCTGCAGCCACAGCAACATTGGACTGGGCTTCCATGGTTGATGCGCCTAAATGCGGGGTCGCAATAACCTGCTCCAACTCCAGCAATGGATGCTCACCAGGAGGTTCAGTTGAAAAAACATCCAGGGCAGCTCCTGCCACTTTTTCAGACGTAATGGCCTCTAAAAGCGCAGATTCGTTTACAATTCCTCCTCTGGCGCAATTGATGAGCATTACCCCGTCCTTCATTTTTTCAAAGGCTTCAGCATCCAGAAGGTCAATGGTTGAATCCATCTTGGGCACGTGAACGGTAATATAATCGGACCGCTCATACAGCTCATCCAATGTTACATAATCAAATCCGGCCTTTTGAATATGTTCCGATGAAATATTGGGATCAAAAACAATGACCTTCATTTTCAAACCTTTGCCGAGGGTGGCAACAATGGAGCCGATATTACCGAATCCGATAACACCCAAAATCTTATTGGATATTTCCCGTCCCTGGAGGTCCTTTTTCTCCCAGCGGCCTGCCTTAAGCGAGGCTGTACCCCTTGGAATATTCCGGGTCAAGGCCATGAGCATGGCAATGGCATGCTCTGCTGTGGTAACAGTATTGCCGCCCGGGGTATTCATAACAACTACCCCTTTTTTGGTGGCTTCTTCAATGTCCACATTGTCAAGACCGATACCGGCCCTGGCAATTACTTTAAGCTTATCGGCCGCCTTAAGCACTTCTTGGTTCACCTGGGTGGATGACCGAATGGCCAGTGCATCATAGTCAGGAATGACCTTGACCAGTTCATCATGTGAGAGATCAGTGTTAACATCGACCTCGATCCCGTCCTGGTTTTCAAAAATTTCTATCCCTGCCTCACTCATTTTGTCACTGACCAATACTTTCATGATGTTTTCTCCTTTTCAAAGGATTCCATGAATTCCACCAGTGCGTACATGCTTTCCATTGTGGCGGCATTATAGATGGATGCCCTGCATCCCCCAACGGATCTGTGGCCCTTAAGACCGCCTAACCCGTGTTCAGTTGCCCGTTGGATAAATTCTTTTTCAAGATCTTCTTCAGGCAGACGGAAGGTAACGTTCATCAAAGATCTTGAGTACTTTTCAGCTGTTGTTCTGTAAAAAGCACTACCGTCAATAAAGTCGTACAGGATGTCAGCCTTTTGGATATTATAGGCTTCCATTTCTTCAAGTCCGCCCATCTCTTCTTCGATCCATTTGAGGACCAGGCCGATGGTGTAAATGCCAAAACAAGGCGGGGTATTGAACATGGAGTTTTTATCTGCATAGGTCTGGTAGGCCAGCATGGATGGAATTCCTGTGTTGGCTGTCTCCAGCAGATCTTTTCTTAAAATCACCATGCAGCATCCGGAAGGCCCAAGGTTCTTTTGTGCGCCGGCATAAATCATACCGAATTTATCCACGGGCAGGGGCCGTGAAAAGATGTCAGAAGACATATCCGAAATAATGGGTACCCCGTTTGTATCAGGGAACTCATAAAACTGTGTCCCTTTGATGGTGTTGTTGGAGGTTAAGTGCACAAATTTGGCATCAGGGGTAAACTGAATATTCTTTGGAATATAGGAAAAGTCCTTGTCCTCGGAAGAGGCAACCACGTTGACTGTTTTCCCCTGGATCTGTGCCTCTTTGATTGCCTTTGTTGACCAGGTTCCGGTATTGACAAAATCAGCACTGTCCCCCTGGCCCATAAAATTCATGGGGATCATGGCGAACTGCATTGACGCGCCACCCTGGATAAAAAGGACATGAAACCTGTCATCCAGTTTCAGAAGCCTTTTGGCCCGGGCAACGGCATCATCTATAACCGCATCAAAATAGGAAGATCTGTGACTGATTTCGGTAACTGACATGCCTGAATTTTTAAAATTTAAAAATTCTCCCTGGATCTCTTCCAGGACAGGCAGGGGTAAAGCAGCAGGACCGGCATTGAAGTTGTAAATTCTCTGATCTGTCATGTTAGGTTCCTTTTTAATAAAGAGGTTATGAGTTATGTTCCATGGTTTTAAGGAATTCAATATCCGGCCAGTCTTCCATGGTAAAGCTTAGCTGATACTCACTGGTGGTCAAGAACGTCAGCCGGCCTTCGGCATCCCTGGTCAGACTGGATTCATTTCTCCGGGTAAATTCCTTTAATTTTTGTTCATCTTCACATGTTACCCACCTGGCCACTGAAAGGTCAATGGGTTCGTAACCTGCAGAGACATTATACTCTGCTTTGAGCCTGGCCATGGTTACGTCAAACTGCAGTACACCCACGGCCCCGATAATATGCATATTCCCGTTTATTGGCCGAAAAACCTGGATGGTTCCTTCTTCTGCCAACTGGGTCAACCCTTTTGTCAATGCTTTGGCTTTCAAGGGGTCTTTGAGCAAAACGCGCCTGAAATGCTCAGGCGCAAAATTGGGAATGCCCAAGAATTTCAAAGGTTCTTTTGTGGTGAATGTATCACCAATTTTAATTGTACCGTGGTTGTGGATACCAATGATGTCTCCGGGATATGCCTCTTCCACATTGGACCGTTCCTGGGCCATAAAAATTGTGGCATTGGCAATCTTGATATCTTTTCCTATGCGATGATGTCTTACTTTCATTCCCTTTGTGAACTTACCCGAACAGATGCGGAAAAACGCAATCCGGTCACGGTGTTCCGGGTCCATATTGGCTTGGATCTTAAAGGTAAATCCTGAGAATGCTTTTTCTTTGGGATCTACATCCCTGCTGGAGGAAGACCGAACCCCGGGGCTTGGTGCAATTTTAACAAACGCATCCAGCATTTCCCTCACCCCGAAATTATTGATCGCAGACCCGAAAAAAACCGGGGTCTGGGTACCATTGAGATACAGGTCCAGATCAAAGGGTTCGGCAGCCACCGAGATCAGTTCAACATCCTCTCTGAGCTGCTCAGCTTCACTGTCTCCGATCAATTCATCGAGTCTTGGATCTTCAAGGTCCTGGATCAGTACCCCGTCATTGTCTTTCGGGGTATATCCCGGGGAAAAGACGCCAAGTTCCTGCTTTTCAAGATTGTATACCCCTTTGAAGCGTTTTCCCATGCCAATGGGCCAGGTTAAGGGAACGCATTCTATCTGGAGTTTTTCCTCGATATCCTGGAAGATGTCCAGAGGTTCCAGGCCCTCCCGGTCCAACTTATTAATAAAAGTAATGATGGGAGTGTTGCGCATCCGGCACACCTCCATCAGCTTTTGGGTCTGTGGTTCTACCCCTTTGGCCGAGTCAATAATCATGACCGCACAATCCACTGCAGTCAGTACCCTGTAGGTATCTTCACTAAAGTCTTTATGGCCCGGGGTATCCAGCAGGTTAATCTCATAATCCCTGTAGTTGAATTTCATTACAGATGAGGAGACCGAAATCCCCCTTTCCTGCTCGATGGATAAAAAGTCAGAGGTGGCGGCTCTTGC
This sequence comes from Desulfobacterales bacterium, assembly GCA_022361535.1. The sequence goes on along the minus strand of JAKSAU010000448.1, from coordinate 10,137 downwards.
GGCTTTTCGTGATTTAACGGCCCCTGCCTGCTGAATGGCCCCGCCGAACAAAAGCAGTTTTTCGGTTAATGTGGTTTTTCCCGCATCAGGATGGCTTATGATGCCAAAAGTTCTGCGTTTCTCTATCTCAGGTACAAGTGTTTTATCTATTGGTTTTTCCATTGATATCTCAAGAGTATCGGATTCCTTAACAAAGGAACTCCGTATGCTTTAAAAATTAAGGGTGGAAATCTAACAATATTTTCAAGGGGAATCAACCCCCAGAACAATCCTCTAACAGAATAAACTATAATTTCAAAAGATTAAGTAAAAAGAAAGGATTTAGGTTTTCCGCAACTTAAACTCATCCAATTACGTACAACACCCAAATTAGTCAACAATTCAAGGCAAAAAGGCAGGTTGTTTTACGGTTCCTTTTCCGGTCTCTGCAATGTTTTTTTATTCATTCGTATCCTTAAATTGCCTGTTGATTGTTTAAATTACGGCCCTTTAATAGCACATTCCATCTGACATGAGAAGAATAGATAAGATCTGGTGTTTCCTCTTTTTCCAATTGCAGCTTATTAGCTGTGTCAGCAAAGGCGCTGTTTGACATTATTTTTTATAGATTCTTTATTTTTTTAAAAAGATATTTGACATTTATGGTTTAGATACTAAACTATAAAATTATGGAAACACAACATAAAAAAGAAATAGAAAATATTTTTCGGTTCATGAACTCAGTGCTGTTCATAGAAAAAAAATTCACCTTTCAATTTAAAAAAGTCACGCTTTTTCCCAAAGAGGTCCATGCAATACTGCTTATTGCACAGGAACCGGCCATCAATGGCAAGGCAATGGCTGAACAGTTGGGGGTTACAAAAGGCGCCATTTCACAAACCCTTACCCGCTTAGAAAAAAAAGGGGTTCTATATAAGGAAAAAAAACCTGGCTCAAAAAATGAAATCCAGGTTAGATTCACCTCTCTTGGCCAGGAAGCAGTTGAACACTATACCAAGTTTAAGAGCATGCTTGAGCAGCATTACAATGACTGTTTGTCGCAGTTTACAGACCAGGAGCGTGTTACCATAAACGACTTTCTGGTTAGATTAAATAAGATAATCAACCACATCTAAATTTTTTCATCTTAAAGTTTAGATACTAAACAGTAAAAATCACATAACAAGGAGGCTTAAAAACAACCAAAGAGTTTTAACCAATTTGAACCCCATTAAAAAAATAAGGAATTTAAAATGAATACTGATAAATCAGATAAGCTTGTAAAAAAATGGAAAAATTCAACAAATCCCTTGAACCGGATTTGCATAACAGCAAAACGAAAATTTAACTCTTCTGTGGAAAAAGTATTCCCGCTGCTTTGTCCTACAACGGAATATGACTGGCTTCCAGGATGGAATGGACAATTGCTCCACTCACGATCCGACTATGCTGAATATAATTGTATTTTTAAATCAAATTATTTCGGGCCAGAAGAGATATTTGTGTGTACGCGGTTTGAAAAAAACAAAGCAGTAGATTATTCAAGGACGTCAGAGAACTTATGTGCCAAGCTTGATATATCATTAATTGATAATTGTGATGGAACCGTAACTGGTCTATGGGTGGTAACCGCATCTGCGTTGAATGAATCCGGAAATAAGCTGATTCAACATCCACAAGAGGCGCAAGCCCATTTAAACGCAGCTATTGATGCACTAGAGTATTATGTAAACACCGGAGAAATGATTTCTGTTGGTTGATTTCTTAACAACACTATTTTCAAAGACGATTGATCCAGCGCTCCTTAATTATAAGAAGGCTGGATCAATATCTCTTAAAATGATTATTTAGTTTTAAATATGGTTATTCGGTACTCAAATACCGGTTTGTTTATCCTGGAAACGGCTGCCGCATTTTTTACAAAAATACGCATGATGCCTTTTTCCAGGACAAACAAACCTAGGTGCCAATAGGAAATTTATTTTGAGACTTGCTTTAATGGATATATTCAATATACCTTCGATTCAATCTTTCTTAAAATCATCAAGGATATGTAAGAAAGCTATACATTGATCGTAACTTAACTTTTAAGGATTTAAAAATGTCAGTTGAAGCAGTTATCGAATATTTTTCCGCCTTTGATATGAATCATCGTGTTATGACGTTAGACAATTCTACAGCTACTGTGCAGGAAGCGGCTCAGGTACATGGGGTTGATCCGGATCAAATAGGTAAAACCCTGTCTTTTAAAATTGATGATACCCCTATTTTAATTGTTGTTGCCGGACAGGCCAAAATCGACAACAAAAAATACAAAGGATATTTTTCCAAAAAGGCAAAAATGCTCAACAAAGACGAGGCATTAGAGTTTACCGGCCACGCCATTGGCGGTGTTTGTCCTTTTGGATTAAAACAGCCCATGGATGTATACCTGGACATATCACTTAAAAAACATACTGAGGTTATCCCGGCTGCAGGAGACAAGTATTCTTCAATACGGCTTACAATCGACGAGCTTGAAAAATATTCCAATTGCAAAGCATGGATAGATGTTTGCAAATATTAATATTTGGTAAACAAGATCAATAGGATTTCTTTGTGGCTCGACTATTTGATTAAAGGCTGCCAGATTGGCTCACCGTGATTTTTTATAAAACTGCGGTATTTTTCACCCCGGATATGATTTAGTTATCCGGGGTTTTTTATTTGCGCGCCATGCCTGGACACAAAGCCAAAATAGGTCCTCCCACTATAGGGGAACCTCTTTCTAAAATGTTTATAGATCAGGGTTCTGGTTTTATATTCCCTAGCACGTTAAGGCATACGTACCGTTAAAACCGGGATTTTGCTTCTTCTGACAACTTTTCGGGCAGTACCGCCGATCAAGGCGTCTTTAATTGCTGAGTACCCATGGGTTCCCATGATAATCATATCAACATTGAGGGTATGAGCAGTTTCCAATATTTCCTCCCAGGCAAGCCCTCTTTTAATATGTACATCGGTAAACAAAAGCTCGCATGTGGTATCATCCGGTGCTGCGGCGGTGCAAAAAGTATGAACCCGCTCTCTGATTTTTTGTTTGAGCCCTTCCTGTTTTTCATCCTGGAGCTTTTGCCACTGCTCAGGGCCAAGCACCTCGCTGATCTGTATTTCACTTGAGCGGCTAAAATTCTCCAGTACATGAACAATCTGGATATCTGCATTGTATTTTTCAGCCAGATCTACGGCATATCCAAATGCATATTTAGCGGAATCTGACAAGTCTGTGGAAAAAAGAATGGTATCGATATTAGGTTTCATCTTGAAGCCTCCTTATTTAAAGGGATCGTTATGTACATAATGATAATCAAAACAGTGAGTTTCAAGGTCGGCAATGAATATTTTTTTATCTGCTTTAAACTCATTTGATTGGTTTCAATGGTTGATTGCTGATCAGGTCTATAACAGTTTTCAAAACTATGTTCCTTGATAGTACCGGGATATTAATTGTCGGTAGTATTCTCAAGTGATGATATTGATCGTTTGAGCACTTAGGCTCGTTTGTTCTAAGAAGACGGCATCAGGCGGGTTTTTAAAGAAAATTCGGCAGCCGCTTCTTAGAATAAACGGGCCGGTGTTTGTATATGGGATGCCCTTGTTCACCAGGGACAATCGGAAATTTATTTTGAGAATTACTATAATTCACGCAAGTAGGGATTGAGTGGCTGCCATCACGTAAAAAGGCAGCATTCATTTCCGTAATAACAGATCCGGTGGTTTCACACGAATGGCCCAAAGTGCCGGTCTGTAAACATTGAAAATAAAGGTGGTTTAAGATATTATTGCCGGGTGAAACGATTATTGCTCAAGTATCGGTATAGTTTAGTTCTTGTTGCGGCCATCCTGGCCGTATTAATGGTTTATACAACCCTCTCAAAAAAAGAACCTGTCTCTACAACTGCCCCTAAACCATTTGCCCTGACTCAGCAGGATCTTGATTGGATAGAGCAGAATCCTGTTATTACTGTTGGTGTTGATCTGGATTTTGCCCCCATTGAAGATTTGGATGAAAACAAAAACTACATAGGGGTAACCGCTGATTTTCTTTCCCTGGTAAGTGAAAAAACAGGCCTTGTGTTCGAATTTGATCATGAGCATTCATGGGAGCAGAGTTTAGAAAGGATAAAGGCAGGGGAAATACACATGTTAGGAGCTGCTGTCGCATCTGAACAAAGACGGCAGTTTATGGACTTTACTCACCCCTATGCCTGGCTTTCAGGTGTGATAATTGTCAGAAAAGATGTTACCGAACCCATGTCTTTGGAAAAGCTCAAAGGGATGAAGGTTACGGTTGTCCATAACTATATTTGGAAAGATATACTCGAAACCTCACATCCGGAACTAAGCTTAAGTCCGGCACAGGATATCGGTGCAGCCCTTAAAAAAGTTTCGTTTGGTATGTCTGACGCCATGGTGGGATATTTGGCAACCGCATCTCACCATATTGAACGTCTTGGCATTTCCAATTTAAAAATCTCCGGTGAAACCGTATCCGTGCTTGATATCTCATTTGCAATAAACAAAAACACGCCCCAACTCAAAGAAATAATCAACAAGGTATTGGACCAGACAACACAGGAGCAGAAAAAAACCATTCTGCGTAAATGGATCAGCCTTGAATTCACTAAGCCGGACTATCTCAAATGGGTGACAAGGATCGTTTTCCCAGGAATTGCTCTTGTACTTTTTGGCCTGATTGCCATCATCATCTGGAACAGGTCGCTTCAGCGTCAGGTAACCCATAGAACCGAGAAGCTTAACCGTGAACTGATTCAACGAACCCAGATGGAGCTGGCATTACGGGAAAGCGAAGAAAAATATAAAAGTATTTTCCGCAATATACAGGATGTGTACTATGAAATTCTTCCCGAGGGGCGGGTACTAGAGATATCCCCGTCTGTTGAAAAGGTTTTCGGCTATAAACGGCATACACTGTTGGGCCAATCTATGTCACCGATGTTTGTTGACCCTGATGAATTTGAAGCCATGCTTGAAAAATCTATTAAAAAGGGACGGCTGAATGACCATGAGACCTTAATGATTTGCCCGGATGGTCAACAACTTAACTGCTCAATGAACTCTTTGATGATACTGGATGACAAGGGATCTCCCCAAAAAATCATCGGGTCCATACATAATATCACTGAACGCGTAAAAGCCCAACGAGCCTTACGATCCGCCTATAATGAACTTGAAAAGCGGGTTCGTGAACGAACAGCCGAGCTTCGGCACACCAACCGGGAGCTAAACCAGGCTAAGGAAGCTGCTGATGCTGCAACCAAGGCAAAAAGTCATTTTCTTGCCAACATGAGCCATGAAATCCGTACCCCGTTGAGCGGAGTGATCTCGGCCTCAGAGTTGGTTATGCATGAATCATTACCCAACAAAATTGCCCGGTATATCAAAATTATTAGAACATCCGGCCATGCTCTGCTTGGGGTCATAGATGATATACTGGATTTTTCAAAAATTGAGGCAGGCAAACTGGAAATTGAAGTTCATCCTTTTGAATTAAATCTCTTGATTAATAGGATCTCCAACCTGTTCAAACAAAAAATTGCTGAAAAAGACATCCGTTTTAATATAGATATGGTCCCTGGAACACCGGTTCATCTAAAGGGAGATTCTTTTAGAATACAGCAAATTTTAACCAACCTGCTGAGTAATGCAGTAAAATTTACTGATCGGGGAGGAAGTATAAATATTGCCATATCAGGTGAGCCTTGTATTCATAAAACCGACAGGGTTTTCTTGGAATTCCAAGTCAAAGATTCAGGTATCGGTATACGTCCGGAACACCAGGAACTCTTGTTCACACCTTTTTCCCAGGTAGATGCCTCAACAACTAGAAAATATGGTGGGTCCGGACTAGGGCTTAGTATCTGCGGCCAACTCATAGAGATGATGGAAGGGACAATCAGTGTTGAAAGCTCCCCTGAAACAGGCAGCAGCTTTGTGTTCACCATCCCTTTAACATTGTCAAACAAGTCAGACGCATCCCGTTCAGACACCTTGTCCGATCATGCAGGTTCCCTGCCCCTTTATAGGTCTAAACTTGCGGGCAAAAAGATTCTTGTTGCAGAAGACACACCAACTAATCAAGAAATAATTCTTGCCGTTCTTGAGCTTGCCCAAATAAATACCGTTCTTGCAAAAACCGGAGAACAAGCGGTTGCGGCTGTGCAAAATGACCACTTTGATGCTGTCCTTATGGATTTGCAGATGCCTGAAATGGACGGGTTTGAGGCCACCCGGTTTATCCGGCTCCAAAAAGACAAATGTGAACTGCCGATTATTGCCATGACTGCGCATACCTTGAAAGACGATGAGGATAAATGCATGGCTTCCGGCATGAATGGATATATTTCAAAACCGGTAGATCAAGACAAACTGTTTAAAACCCTGATTCGAGAAATCCCGGAAAAAACTCTTGATTCTGACCAGTCAGACTTTACTGATGAGAATAATGATTATCGCCCCCAAGCTTTCCTTTCAGCCGGATTGCCAAGAGTAATTCCAGGTATTGAAATAGAGACAACCATGAAGCAACTTGGTGTAAGCACCGACAAGTATCTGCATATTTTAAACACATTTTTTATGAATCATGAGTCCGATATTGAGGCCATTGAAACAGCTTGGAAAAACGGGGAAAAACAAAACTTCATCAGGCTATCCCACAGTCTTAAGGGCAGCGCTTTAGGTATCGGAGCAACGGATCTAAGTGAAGTGGCCCGTAAACTGGAAGTAATTGGAAAATCAAATGATGCTCTGCCTTTGTTTGACCATCAAAAACTTAGAAAACTGGAAAATGAACTGACAATTGTTTTAGCCTCCATTCGCACTTTGGCTTTAGAAAATACAAAGTCTTCCAATAAGACGCCAGAAAGCAATAGAAAGTCAGAAAGTAAAGAGGCCTTGACCGTGCTTTCCAAACTTGAAAAAGCTTTAGCTTTTCCTGAACTTGGAGAGTTAGAACTGTTGGGCAAAGAGCTTGAATCCTGCTGTAGCGATGATATGGTCGGCACCATAAACGGATATATAGCAGCCCATGACCATGACTTAGCCAGGCAGCAAGTTAAAAAATTTCAATCCCTTTTAACAGGAAAAACCAAATGAGATCGGCCAACAGCCTGATAATGATTGTAGATGATACGGCGACCAATATCGACATTCTTGCCGCGACCTTAAAGGACCAGTATCGGCTGACAGTTGCAAAAGATGGACTAACTGCACTTGAACGTGCAAAAAATCAGCCAGTTGACCTGATTTTGCTGGACATCCTGATGCCGGAAATGGATGGATTCGAAGTTTGCAAACGTCTTAAGTTAGATCCTGTCACTGCAGAAATTCCAGTTATCTTTATCACAGCAATGGAAGAGACAGAACACAAAACCCGGGGATTCGAACTGGGCGCTGTGGACTATATAACAAGACCTTTTCATGCCTCTGAGGTTCTTGCCAGGGTCGATACTCACCTGACCCTGCGTCAGATGAACTTGGATCTTGAAGATAAAAATAAGATCATAAAGCGGGCTTTGGCAGAAAAAAGCAGGCAGTTAGATGCGTTGATTGCCAATCTACCGGGTATGGTTTACCACGCTAAATTTGACGGCCAGTGGCAAATGGATTTTGTCAGTGACGGATGTTTCCAACTCACAGGAATTGATCCGGAAACGTTTTTGAACTCTTCCGGGCGCCATTATGATGTCATGACAAATCCTGCTGACATTAAAAGAGTTGAAGATGAACTGAGAACTGCGCTTGCAGCGAAAAGCTCTTATGAATTGCTATACAGGATCATGACTCTTTCCGGAAAAGAAAAGTGGGTACTTGAACAGGGAACCGGCGTATATGATAGAGCCGGAGTGCTTAAAGGAGCAGAAGGTGTTATCTCGGATGTGACTGAAAAACAACGTGCATCCCTTGCCCTTGCACAGGAAAACCGGCAACTTAAGTCAAAAATTAGTAACCGGGAGCAATTCGGGGATATTGTGGGAAAGTCGCCTGCTATGCAGAAAGTATATGAGCTGATTCTTAAATCTGCTGAGTGCAATGATTCTGTTATCATCTACGGCCCCTCCGGTACCGGCAAAGAACTTGTTGCCAAAGCCATTCATAAAAACAGCGACAGGAATGAAAAACCATTTGTTCCCATCAATTGCGGAGCTATCCCGGAAAGCCTGTTTGAAAGCGAGTTTTTTGGACACAAAAAAGGAGCGTTTTCAGGGGCGGATACTGATAAAAAAGGGGTGCTTGATATGGCTGACGGCGGCACCCTTTTCCTTGATGAGCTTGGGGAAATCTCTTTATCCATGCAGGTTAAACTGCTCAGGGTAATGGATGGAAACGGATATATACCAGTAGGCGGAACAGAACTAAAAAAACCTGATATTCGTTTTGTCTGCGCCACAAACAGGGATCTTCAACAACAAATTCGTAAAAAAAGACTTAGAGAAGACTTCTTTTTCAGGGTTCATATTATTCCAATCACCCTGCCTCCGTTAAAGGAAAGAAAAGAGGATATCCCACTTCTTGTTGAACATTTTTTCAACTCTTACCCGAAAGGTGATGAAACCTTAAAAATCACCCCCGAAATCAGTGAGGCCCTTATGTCTTATTCATGGCCTGGCAACATCAGGCAGCTGCAGAATATGGTGTATCAATACCTTGTTTTAGGGGAACTTGATTTTCTTGATCCGTCTCGTATAGGAGATGACTCAAAGGGGAACACAGATAGCGACAGAAGCCTCAAGCAGGCTGTGGAAGGTTTTGAAAAAACCTATATTTCAAGGGTGCTTAAAACCTATAAAGGAAAAAAAGGAAAGGTGGCTGACGCCCTTAAAGTGGACAGAAAGACCCTTTTCAGGAAGATTAAAAGATATGGTTTGTAATTATATATTTGGCAAAACAGCCCTGCTTGACATCCAAGTCAAGCAGGGCTGTTATGTTTAAAACCAAAGTGGTCAAATTAATACCCTAACAGCCTTGGCAGCCAAAGCGAAATTTCAGGTATATAGGCAATGATAAACACAGCAATCATTGCCACAATTGAAAATGGTATGGCTTTCAGGGAGATTTCTTCTATGGTGACATTAGCAATACCTGAGGCAATAAATAGATTCTCACCCAATGGCGGTGTCTGGAAACCAATCTCACAGCAGCAAACAAGCACGATCCCAAAATGAATGGGGTCAATTCCCAAATTATACATTACAGGTAACAATACTGGTGTCAGTATCATAATGGTGGCAAGGGTCTCCATGAACATACCTACAAAAAGCAGGAAAAATATGATCATGGCCCAGATAAGATATGGGTTGGTTGTGATATCCAACATGGCCTTTGCAATAATGGCCGGAATCTGGTTTTCAACCAACAGACGACCGAAAACAGTTGCAGTAAATAGAATCAGTAATACCCGGCCGGTCAACCAGGTCGTTGTTTCAAGGGCTTTCATAATCGCCTTGAACTTTAATTCCCGGTGGATGAAAAACCCGACAAACAGGGTATAGAAGATAGCAACGATAGCGGATTCGGTAGGAGTAAACATGCCTGAATAAATCCCGCCAAGGATAACGATTGGGGCAAGGATCGCCCAAAATCCGCTCTTAAATGCCTGGCCGATTTTTGACATGGACCAGCGATCGGTTAATCCTTTGTACCCATATTTCTTGCACAGGATATAGTTCATGATCATTAAACTGATCGAAATAACAAGGCCCGGGAAAAAACCAGCTACAAAAAGCTTGGGGATGGACACGGTCTGGAACTGTCCGAATTTTGCAACAGCTTCAGGCGGGGGCATAATACTCATGCCCGAAATCCCAAAAATAACCATTGGAATAGAAGGCGGTATTACCACCCCAAGGCCGCCTGAGGATGCTGTGATAGCAGAAGCATAGCCTTTATCATATCCCCTGTTCATCATGGCCGGTATCATCAGCATACCCACAGCAGCAGTTGTAGCAGGTCCTGAGCCTGAGATAGCGCCAAAGAACATACAGGCAATTACCGTGGCACAAGAAATCCCCCCTGTCATGGGACCGGCAAAAGATTCAGCCAGGTTCACCAGCCGTTTGGAGACACCTGCTGCTTCCATAAGCGATCCGGCTAATATAA